>JAAUTT010000023.1 GCA_012031335.1 Bacteroidales bacterium
TGTACAACCTATTATAGCCATGCGAACACCTATTATAAGGCAAATAGCCATGGCATCCCTGGATATAGGTATGTTTGAACTGATTGTGAAAAGAGGCCTTTATCATAAAACTCATTTGTCGGATCAGTTAATGGCGCTTTTTTGGAAACCTATGAAAACATCCACAGGACGTAAAGGGTTTTTGCATTTTGCCAAATGTTTGGATAATAAAAATTTAACTGAAATTGAAAATGATCTCAGGCAATTGACCATACCGGTTCTTATCATTCGCGGAGATGCAGATGTATATCTAAGTGATTCTATTTCAGAAAAATTGCATTCCGAAATACCCAATAGTGAGTTAATCCGGATTGAAACTGCAGGTCATTTTATGCAGGAAGACGAACCCGAGAAGATATCAGCCTCGATTTTGAATTTTATAAACAGAACATGACCCGGAACCTCGACACACATTTAATTGAACTTGAATCGAAAATACAGATACTCGAACGTGAAAATGAAGCATTATCAGCTAAGGCTGAGGAAAATCTGCTTTTGAACCGTGCTTTTGAAGAAATAAATGTTTATGAAGATATCTGCAGTTTGCTGCTCAATACCCTGGAAAGTATCTCGGTTTATTGAATATTCAATTCTCAGGGCTATTCGATTTTAAGGATAATCATTTCCATTGTATCAGTAGTTATGCCCTGTTTAGTAATGAGGATAGCATAAATATTCAGTTTAGTGTTTCAGAAGTACACTTTAACAGAATTAGTGCGAAGGAAACCTGTTTTTTAAATCACTCCGACTCCGGTTTTGAGTTTCATTATCCCAACATTGCTTTTAGTGCTGATACGGCTGTAATAATTGCAGTTAATTCGACTATTGTAAAAGACCGGTATTTTGTTTTTGTTAATGATAAGGAGGGACATGAACTAGCCAACCGGATTCCTTTATTTGAAAAAATTATTCGTATAATTTCTGCTAAACTTGAACGGATTTATTATCAAAATGAATTAGAAAAACTTAATACTGAACTCGAACAAAAAGTAGCATCAAGAACAATTGAGCTATATGAACAAAATCAGGAATATTTATCGTTGAATGAGGAATACAAGAAGATTAACGAAGATTTGCATTTTGCAAAAGAGAAAGCAGAAGAAAGTGACCGGCTGAAAACAACATTTTTGCAGAATCTGAGTCATGAAATACGGACACCGATGAATGCCATTATGGGATTCTCCTCTTTGTTGGTCGATAATTACGATAACAGAGAAAAACTAGAAATGTTTTCCGATATCATAAACCAGCGATGCAATGATTTACTTGATATAATCAATGATATTCTGGATATTTCCCGGATAGAATCAGGTGAAGTTACCGTTCATAAAGAAACCAGTGATTTAAAAACGTTATTTTCGGAGCTAAGTTTTTTCTTTAAGGAATATCAAAAACGTTTGGGCAAACAACATATCCCGTTCAATGTGCAATGTGAGGGTGATCCTTACACCACAATTATACAAACTGACCCGGTTAAATTGAAACAAATCCTGATAAATCTGGTTGGAAATGCTTTCAAATTCACCGAAAATGGCTCGATAGAATGCGGTTGCAGGTTTGAAGATGAACACGTGATGTTTTATGTTTCCGACACTGGTGTTGGTATCCCGGCTGATAAATTCGACAAGATATTCGAAAGGTTTACCCAGGTGCAGTCGGACAGTGAAAAAATTGTTTCGGGTACGGGATTAGGTTTGTCTATTGCCAAAGGCCTGGTAGGCCTACTGGGGGGGACCATATGGCTGGAATCGGAAATAAACAAAGGGACAACCTTTTATTTTACAATCAGAAAATAAACAGGAATTAATTAAATCATAGAAGGCTATAGCTTTCCGGGTATCTGCAGGTGATGCACAGACCTTTAACCAGACACCTGGAAAGTAAGTATTAAATTTACTGGCTGGAGGATTACCCCGGTTACAATTACCGCAATGTTTTTTTGAATTAAACACAAAATAAAACTAATGATGATAACCACGCAAAGACTCAATTTTAAAACCACTTACATATAGCCAATTATTAAAGTACCTGAAAGCCGATCATTCTTTGGAAGAAGAACTGAATATCAACAAAACTTCGAGAACCATTTCGCCCGAACTCCGGGAAGCTATGGAGGAGACAATACTTCCAAATGTAAAAGATACGACCAAAAACTATTTGTTTTCAACCCTTTGGACAATCATATCGAAAGCTGAGAATAAAATGGTTGGCGATATTTGTATTGTTGGTGAACCCGATGCAGCAGGCGAAATAGGAAATAGGTTATGGCACGTATGAAGAATTTCAGGGAAAAGGTTATATGACGGAAGCCGTTGGAGGTATTATAGGCTGGGCAGAAAGTATGCCAACAGTAAAATCTGTATTTGCCGGAACAGAGAAATCGAACATCGCATCGTACAGGATTCTTTTAAAAAACAACTTTACAAAGGTCGGGGAAACAGATACATTGTTCCATTGGAGGCTTTATTTACATTCATAAAAACTTTTATATTTAATACTTATGGAATTAATAATTAGAAAAACAGAAACCACTGAATATCATCAAACAGAAAATCTTACCAGAGAAGCATTCTGGAATTTATATAAACCGGGATGCGACGAACATCTTGCATTGCATCAGCTCAGGAGGAGTAAAAGCTATGTAGATCAGCTGGATTTAGTAGCTATCCATCATGGAGAAATTATCGGGCATATTATTTCGACCCGGGCAAAGGTTACGGATAAGCAAAACAGCGAGTATGAGGTATTATGTGTTGGTCCAGTTTCAGTTACCCCGGCGCTTCAAAACAAAGGAATCGGGAACAAGCTTATAACTTATTCGATTGCAGAAGCAAAAAAGATGGGATATAAAGCAATGATTCTGTATGGAAACCCTGATTATTACAAGCGTTTCGGGTTTGTAAATGACTTTAAAATATGAGTTAACCACAAAAGATGGTCAGAACTTTGATCCTTTTATGGCTTTGGAACTTCAGGAACACGGACTGGATAACATCAAAGGCCGTTTCTGCGAAGACGAAGCTTTCATGACAATTGAAGAACAGCTGACTGAATTTGAAAAGGGTTTCCTGCGAAAGAAAAAGGCAACGCCAAAATTGAAATCCCGAATGTTAAATGATTAAAATTCAATATTATAATTATTGTGGATGGGTGGGTTTATGTAACCTAAAAAATTAGGTAAATATTAAATTTTTCATAGAACGGTTCCTGATGATTTTTGAGAATTGTTCAAAGCTTGACTATAAGTTTTATGAAGAGAAGTTTAAAATATTTAATAAAATCGTTTGCAATAGTATTAGGAACTGCATTTTTATGTAATTTTTTATGGATTTATGAAATTGTAATCATTAAAGGTTGGTTTGGTTTAAATTGGCTTAAGGGACCCATGTATTCAGTTTTAATAATTATTCCTCTGATAGTTTTTACTTACATACTTAATTTTAGTTTGGTTCATAAAATAGAAAATAAGAGTATAGTAAAAAGTTATTTTTATTGTTGTTTGTCATTTCGTTTATTTCATATTCGCTTGCCAAAGAATTTATTTTGCTATTTGCTCCAGATTATTTTGGTTGGACAATTCTATGTTTATGCCTGTAATAATGTTAATTACCTTTATTTCATTAATCTTTAGCTTGTTTAGTTTTGGTTTTTATTTTGCTACTAGTAAATATTTACAAAAATTGAAAATCTGGACAGTATTCTTATTTCCTTTAATCATTGTAATGAGTTGTATTTTCGGAACGCTAACCATTAAAATTCATTCAGGATTTGGAAGTAGTACCGATTTTATTGATGCTGTAAAAATGGGGTATCCGATATTCTGGCTGGAAATTTTTCTTGGTACTTATGCCTTTCTTATTAGTAAGACAGGGCTAGTAAGTCGTAATTAAATAGATTTGACTAATATCTAAACCTCCTAAAATTGTTAAAAGGTTCTTGTTTTCAAACCCTTAATTAACAGGCAAAATTAAAAATGTTTTAAAAATGAATAACACCATTAATAGTAAAGCATTTTAAAACGCTATATTTTTGATTCGAGAAGTCGTTAAAAATACAACCCGAATTATGACTGCCCATATTAAACTTCCTCCGCCTCAGAAGGATTTGAAATTTCCCTTGATGCAAGCGCTTGAAAAACGGCGTACACGGAGAAAATGGAAGGAAAAGGAACTTTCGCTGCAGGAAATATCCAACCTGTTATGGGCTGCCTGTGGCGTTACTGCCCCTGCAACACCAAAGAGTAAAAGTAAGCGCACAGCGCCGTCGGCCCGCAACTCCCAAACCATAAAAGTATACCTTACTTTGCCAAACGCACTTTTTCTTTACGATGAAATGAACCATGCATTAATCCCATTACTGGCAGAGGATATCAGAATGTATATCGGCAACCAGAAAATGATGAAATCGGCTCCTGCCGGACTGGTATATGTTGCGGATTTCTCCAAACTAAAAAGTTATACCGGTGTGGACGACAATCGCAAATGGTTTGTAGCCGGAACTGAGACTGGCTTTATAAGTCAGAATGTATATCTGTATTGTGCATCGGCTAACCTGAGCACAGCCATTATTGGACTTGTAAACCGTGACCAGCTTCACAAGATTATGAAATTACAGGATTATCAAAAAATTATGTATACCCAGGCTGTCGGCATAGCACAAAATCTATACCTTAAAGAAGAATCTGAAAATACTGATTGAAATTGCTTATTCATTAATGATTTAATATTTTTACTTGCCTTTTTTGAATGTAAGGTGCTTTTGACCGCTAATGGAACAAGCCATAAAAAAAATATCCTGTTCAACATCCCATCCTGAAGAAATACATCCGATTCTTCTGGGAACTTCGTGTTGAGCATATGCAACTGAATCATACATTCATTCCTCAACGAAATATCAACCTGAGGTTTAATTTAAGTGGAACACCCCAATACGAAAGTCTCGATGGAGAGGAACGTTTACTCGAAAACGTATTCTTTTCAGGATTACACGATCAGTTCAGGCATTCCTCCCTGCGGTTAAACGGGAAGGTAGATGTGCTTGGAATTTGTTTTTTACCTGAAGGTTTTTTCCCTTTTTTAAAGATTCCTGTTTCCGAATTTAAGAATCAAATGCTGGGAGCCGGAGAAGTTGGGTTTAATCCGGCTAAATTAATGAACGAGCAGTTAATGGAAGCGACCGGTATCGAAATGCGGCTAAGTATTCTCGAAAAGGAGTTATTGTCCATTCTTGATGAGGATAATAACACGCCTGAAAGTTTCAGAAAACTTTTTAATACCCTTAAGCAAAGCTGCAACACAATGAATATAAAAGAGTTTTGTCAACAGAATACTGTCAGCATGCGGTCCCTGGAACGTATGTATAACAAATATGTGGGTGTTTCGGCCAATACTTACAATGCGCTCAACCGGTTTCACAACAGTTTAAATCAGCTTCTTTATAACGATTACTCGAAATTATCCGATATAGCTTATGGCAATGATTATTTTGATCAGATGCATTTCATCCGTGATTTCAAGCGTTTTGCAGGCAATACGCCCAAAAACTTTGTGCATCGGAATAATTCCATATTACAAATAGGTAAATTCAGTTAGTTGTCGTTTTTATACTATTTCTCCGGGGTTTTCCCCACTAATTTTGTCTTCATAATTTTAAACATATCAATTATGAAAGACACATTAATTACAGAATTTGTAAATTTTACCGCTTTAGAAACCACTTCCGATGAACAGCTTCTTTCAAAAGCTGATATCTTTATCAATCAATTTATGAAAAAACAGGATGGTTTTGTTGATGCCGAACTGGTGAAAAACACCGAAGGTATGGCAAGATGTTTTATTCTCCGCTACCAAAGTTTTGACAAGGTAAAAGCCATTATTGAAAAATTGCGCAGCAGTGAAGAGTTTGATGCTTTTAAGTCTGTTATTGTTCCGGGAAGCATTGGTGTTACTTTCCAACAGCAGTTAAACAGCTGGCCGGTTTAAATTTCTTATGAATGAGGTAAATGGAAGATTAGGTCAAGTATCGGGTGATGGTAGCAATGTAAATTCTTAAGCTTTCTGAAAAACTTTTTGGCTGCCTACCTGATACTTGTCATATTTTTTAGTTTAACCGGAATTTGTTGAAAGGATTATCTGAAGAAGGTTACCTTTCATTTTAGCAATGAGTTGTAAAAATGATAAATTAATAAGATGAAAATTTTTGTTGCAGGTTCAGGTAAACTGGCAAATGCCATATTAATCTCCGGATTAACCATTCCTTTTTGTGAGATATTAAAATGGGAACCACAACACCAGAGTATACATGAAAGAGCTATATTGGTCCATGCCGGTTCGGGAAGGCAGTTAAACGAATGCATGGCATTCTGTTCCGGATCAAAATCCGTATTTATCGAACTGGCAACAGGTTTGAATACAGAGAAAATGGAGGTCGATTTCCCACTTATTATTTGTCCAAATACCTCACTTTTAGTTTTAAAAACCCTTCACATGGTTCAAAAAAGTAGTATGCATTTTAAAAATTACGAAATTTCCATAACCGAGTCACATCAGGCAACAAAAAAAACTGAACCAGGAACAGCTTATGCTTTTGCAGCAGCATTAGATTTTCCTTCAATTAGAATTGAATCCATACGAGATCCTGAAATTCAACTGAATAAAATAGGAATACCTCGTGAGTTTCTGGAAAAACATGCCTATCACAAAATTGTAATGAAAGATGGAAATGATGAAATAGTTGTTGAGACAAAAGTTTTGGGGCATCAGGCATATGCGCAAGGCATTAAATCAATTGTTGAGATGATTTTTAAAAACACAAACTTGAAAATAAAAAATATTCGGTTTTTGATTTAATCTCTAATAATATGCTGTAGTCTTGAAGAAACCTATAATGGGAAAACCCGGTTGATTAGCCATATAAGCCTTGCTTCCTCCATTTGCATTGTTGTGAAAAAGGGGTGTGTTGGCAATATTGCCAGTAAGGTACTCCAGTCGTTTTTCAGCCATGGAAAAAAGCAGGCTAATGAAAGCGGATAATTAAATACCCTTCGGGAATATATTGCTCAACAGAAAATGCAAGTGTAAGTTATATTATCTGTGTGTTATCGTCGAGCCAGTTTTTAAAATCGACTACCCGCTCCACCGTTACAAAAACATCGTCGGTTACCGGAGGGCTCAGCGTAAGCTTTAACCGGCTTTTTGGAAATACGTTTACACAGAAAACACCATTAATGGAAATCAGGTATTGCCTGTTTACACGAAAGAAATGCTTAGGATTGAGCTGGCTGAACAGATTATCCAGACTGAAATCAACGGAGTATTGGCGGTTATTACGGGTAACCATAAAGGTAATTCCACCTGTGGAGAAAAATATGCGATTTCGTTAACTTCTATTGTTTTAAGCTTTTCTCCTACCGAAACCATAAACCTGTCGCGATACCTTACTACCTTGGGGTTCAGAAGTTCGCGCAGCTGCGAAGAGTCGATTATAACAGCGGGACTTGTCCAGTTTCTGTACTTTTGAATAGCTGAACTAAGATCGTCTTTGTTTATGGGTTTCAGCAGGTAATCTATGCTTTAAGTTTGAAGGCTTTAATGGCATATTCGTCAAATGCCGTAGTAATATAATATTCGATTTTACTTCCACCTGATCGAATATGGCAAAGCTCAGGTCGTCGTCCAGCTGAATATCGAGGAAAATCAGGTCGGGATGCGGATTTGATTTTAACCATGCTACCGATTCTTTTACCGAAGGTATTTTGGCTAGAATGGTAATATTGGTGTCAATTTCTTGAATCATATTCTCGAGCCGACGGGCTGCAAATAATTCATCTTCGATAATAATTGTATTCATAGTTTTGTTGATAGTTGATCTTTTGGTTACCAAATTTACCTCGAATTTACAATATCTTTGAAAATGTCAGGGTCAATTGGATGGTTAAGTTTTGGTATGTTGCGATATTTTTCGATCATCCGTTTCAGGTCATTTTGAACTATAGGTTTCAGCAGGAAATCAATTCCTTTCAGGTGAAATGCGCTTGTTGCGATTTCGTCGGTGGCAGTTGTAAATACTATTGAGCACAAAACAGGTATTTCCCTGAAAATGGTAAAGCTTAAATCGTCGTCGAGGTGGATGTCCAGAAAAATCAAATCGGGTTGCCGGTTTGCTCTGAACCAGGCTATGGAATCGCGCACCGATTCGAGTTTGGCTATCACTTCAATTCCGGCATCAATTTCTCTGATCATATTTTCCAGTCGCCTGGCAGCAAAAACTTCGTCTTCAATAATAACTATTTCCATTTTATTTTTTTTTGGTATCAGGTTGCTTCATTTCGCTAACTAATTATTTATTACAATAACATAACAATTAAACCCCTTTTTCGACCAAAGGTACTTTGGCTATAAACCGGGTTTTGGTTTTTTCAAATATGGGTTCCTTACTTATTAAGAGCTTATAACGGTTCTGGATATTTTTAAGACCAACACCGGTAGAAATAAGGTGTGATGGTCTTTCCTGGAGATTGTTGATAACATTAAGGTAATTGTTTCTATCTACAAAGATATCGATTATCAGTGGGTCCGATTTGGTCATGATATTGTGCTTAATCGCATTTTCGATAAGCAATTGCATGGCCAGCGGAATGATAAGCAAAAATCGTTTATCAGTTGGAATTTCGATATTCACCTTTATTTTACCTACAAAGCGGATATTAAGTAAAAAAATATAAGCGTCGAGGAAGCGAAGTTCGGTGTTGAGGTCAACCAGCTCGTTATCTTTATTTCCAGCACATAACGGTATACCATCGAGAGATGTTCGGTAAACTGCTCGGCCAGATCGGGTTCCAGTTTAATGAGCGAAGTAAGCACATTCAGACTGTTAAACAGGAAATGTGGATTTACCTGCTGACGAAGTACTTCGAACTGCGACTGTAGATTTTCCTTTTGGAGGTTGAGTAGCTGGGTACTCGTTTCAGCAAGTTTCCGGGAGCTCTCGATGATCCGGTCTTCCAGGTCGCTGTTAAGTTGTTCAAGCTCTTCTTTGGCTTTTTTCAGTTCATTTTCGGTATTAATACGTTCTGTGATGTCTCTTATTATGATAAAAGCTGCTGAATTGCCATTATATTCGGATGTTCGGGCATTTAGTTCCACGGTAATTATTTTTTTATCGCTCCTGATAAATTGACTTCGGTAAATACTTGTAAAATTTTCGCCAACCATTCGGCGATTATGATAGTCTATCATTGTCTGGTGGTTGTCGGGAACAACAAAATCCAGATAAGGTTTATTTATAAGTGATTCCATGGGATACCTCATAATATCGCACATAGCCTGGTTGGCAAATTTCAGGATTCCATCCTGCGCAATTACTATTCCGTCGGTAGCATTTTCAATCAGAGAGCGATACTTAATTTCACTTTCCAGCAGGGCATCCTGCATCTTTTTATTTTCGGTAATATCGCGCGAGGTAACAATCTGAATTTTCTTATTTTTAAAGGTGGTAAACCCTGCACTCAGTTCCACCGGGAAAATACTGCCATCCTTTCTTTTATGAAAACGCAAATGCACCCTGGTATCGTTCCTGTTGGTTGCCCGGGAAGTTTCTTCAGGTTCTGCCGAAACATCCGTGTTTTTCATCCTGAGTAATTCTTCGCGCGAATAACCATAAATAGCAGTTGCGGCAGGGTTAACATCGAGAATCTGGCCGTTTTCAGTATCAATCATAAAGATAGCATCCGATTCGGCTTCGAACAGTAAGCGGTATTTTTCTTCACTTTGACGGAGTTCATCTTCTATTGCCTTGCGTTCGGATATATCGATGATAATTCCGCGTGATCCGGCAACTGAACCATTTTCGACGATAGGAGTACCATATATGATTACAGGAAAAGTAGTTCCGTCGGAACGAAGTGCCTTATACTCCTTAGGTTCAGAGTTAAAGGGCTGAAGTACACCGTTAGTATAATGAATGTTACCAGATTCGTGGATGAGCGACTCCTTTATTCGTTCGATATCTTCCGGAACAAAAAATTCATATGCTTTTTACATTCATGATTATCAATGCCAAAGGCTTTAAGTCCTGCCTTATTCATGAATGTCGGATTATATTCAGTGTCGAGTTCATAAATTATCTGAGGAAGCATTTCGGAGAGTTCACGGAATCGACGTTCACTTTTGGCAAGGGCCTCCTGCTATACGTTTGTTTTCGGTAATATCGTGCGATGTAAAAAAGCTGGCCCAGATACCTCCATATTCGATCATGGTCGACGAGGTTTCGCATTCGCGTATTTCACCGGTTTTGCTAACCATCCGGAATACTTCGTTAATCGTTGAAAAATCAAGTTCGCTTCTTCGTTTGGCAATATCAAGTGCTTTTTGGGTTTCGTCCGGGTGTATGGTATTTATTGCCGGCATTTTATACAGCTCTTCGGTAGAGTAACCGAGCATGTCGCAAAAAGTCCGGTTGGCAAAAAGTATTTTATTGTCGCGGACTATAAGGATACCGTCCTGCGAATTTTCTACCAGAACTTTGTATTTGGCTTCGTTTTCGCGAAGTGCATTTTGCAGCGCTTCATGTTCGGTAATGTCGCGCAAGGTAATGAACGAGGCAAGTTTGCCATTAATAGTTACGCTGGTTGCCATCATTTCGGCAAGGAAACGGTTTCCATCCTTTCGCACAAAATGAGCTTTATAGGTTTGGTTTAAAATTTCGCCTTTCATACGTTGTGTGTGATAGGAAATAATCCTTTCGCGGTCTTCGGGCGCTAAAATACTGGTGGGTTCAATTTTTAAAAGTTCCTCGTGGCTGTAACCCATCATTTCCTGAAACACCTTGTTGAAATAAAGAAATCTAAAATCTTGGGTAAGCACTACGCTGTCCAATGAATTTTCGATGAGGGTCCGATAAAGATTCTCACTTTCTTTCAGGGCAAGGTCCATGTTCTTATGTTCTGTAACGTCCTGCTGAATAATGATATATCCATCAATTTCGCCATTTTCATTTTTGTATGGCGAAGCAATGGTGTTGGCCCAGTATTTTTGGCCGTTTTTATGATAGGAGAGTAATTCCCCCTGCCAGGTTTCGCCTTTTTGCAATGTTTCAGCAATTTGACGCTGCTCCACAGATATTTCCCTCTTGTAAATGGTATCGTTTATATGATTATTCAGTAAATCTTTGGTTGTATAGCCAGATATTTGTGTAAAGTGCGGATTTATGTATTCGAACCGCATACTTTTATTAATGATATAAACGGCTGCCGGAGCCTGATCCAGGATTAACCGGAATTTGCTGAGTTCGGCCGATGTCGTTTTAAGTTCGTGTTTGGTTCTGCGCAAAGGAAGCAGGCGATGTAATAGTTTCTTAAGCAACATTTTTTCAGTGATTTTTTTTTCGATAACCCAATGTTAAAAAATAAAACCGGATATGAATAAAATGCATCTATAAAATTCTTTTCATCCCTGGTATGAGTCTCATAAGATTTGCCAGTAAAATGCAACCAGCGAAACTCATTATTGCTGCCAGTAAAAATTTTAATTCAGGTAAAAGATTGATATGCTCCAAAAGCATCGTAAAACCTACCACAACCGGAGGATGGATAAAATAAACCGCGTAACTGTTTGCAGCCAGATTCCGGGTAAGATTATTTGTAAAATTGAAGTGTCTTTTGAAAAATACAAGCAAAAAATAACTGATCCCAACACATGTAAAAGCTTCCCATATCGTTAGCATTAACGATTGAAGATGCCATCCGCCAACAAAGAGAGGCATTGTATCGGGATGTTTAGAAAGGTAAATTAACGCGCCAAAAATAAAAATTACCAGGAACATTGAAACCCCAAACCACACCATTCCATTTCTGTAAGAGAGTTTTTCGAGCCAGTTTTTACGACTTGCCACCATTCCCATCACATAAAATGCCATATAAAGAGTAAAATAACCCAATTGAAGTCCGAATACATTTTCGCCTATCGATAAAAACAGACGGAAAACAAAAGCCAGAATTGCGCAAGCTATTGTGAAATAAATAATTTTTGAAGTTGAGGGAAATTTTTCGGTGAAAAACCCTGAAAAACGGACTGCAGATATTTTACGATAGATTAAATATACTCCTTCGAACATTAAAAGAGAAAGAACAAACCACATGTGTGCAGGAGACAAGTGTTTGGTAACAACTGCAACAAAAAATCGCTGAAACTCCCGGTATATGCTTTTGTATAAACCTGAATACCATAAGTGATGACCGGATGAAGTATAAAAATATAAACCAGAAGTGGTATGCCAAGACGCATCAGCCGATCAGTAAAATATTTCGAAGCTCCTTTTTTGTCGTACGAGGCCGGCACAAAATAAGCTGATATAAAGAAGAAAAGGCTCATAAAAAAATGCCTGGTTTACGGCCAGCATTGCCGAAAGGACAAGTTTTGCAGAATCGCCCACCTTTTCGGGTGATACATAAAACCATCCGCCCATGGCGCCATACCCAATAGCTGTATGATGGATAATTACCAGAAAGGTAAGTAATATGCGGATATTGTCGAGGTAGTGCAGTCGTTTCATGTTTTTACTGGCTGTTTTACGATTTTTGAATCAAAAGTATGTGCCTGTTACCATACAAAGAAAAATGATATATTGAATTCGGGATTTTAACAGTTGAGTTACTGAAAAGCGATCTTGATATTAATTTCCGGTTTTTCTTTTATTGAATTCTCTTAGTACCAATTCCCTGCTATTAGCCGATCCGTGAGAAGGAAGAAATACTGAACAGTTGGTTTCCAGCAACTTTTCCCAGCTTTGAACTATCTGACGAACATCGTTGCCAAAAGGAGGCATAACCGACCCTTTAAAAACACCGAACATAACATCGCCTACCAGGGCAATTTCATCATTAATAATTACACTCATACATCCTTTTGTATGGCCCGGGGTGGAAATTATCTGTGCCTTAAATCCGGTTACGTTCAGGTCGAGAACCGAATCGACCAATATATGAGCCTTACAAGGTTCATAGTGTGCATGAGCAAAAAACATATCAGCAAAAAGACTTGTCATGATAGCGGGTAATAAAATTAGTACCGGAAACAATGATGTTCATTGCCTGCTGCTAGATGGGTTGCATCGTTCCTGTGTACAATTACCCTTGAATTATATTTTTCTTTTATCCTGTGTGCATTTCCGGCATGGTCGAAGTGAGCATGTGTAAGAATCAGAAAATCAATATGATCAATTTGCAATGCATTTAAACGGTTTTGCAATTTCTTCCACATATTTTTCGGGCCTGTATCAATCAATACATGCTGTTTACCATTGGTAAGCAAAAAGGAGTTGCTTCGGCCCGAAAGAATCCTTATAATGGTATTACCATCAGTTGTTTGCCAGCTTTTCATACAGCGAATTTTGATTGGTAGAAAAATATCTCAGTAAATATATGTCAATAATTAAAACGAGGACATTCCATATAATTAAGGCAGCAAAGCCAGCCGGCGAAAAGAGCCATTTCATATTGACGGATGTCATTAAAGCACTGCCAATGCTGCAAAGTCCATTTACAAGAAACAGGATTTTTAAGGTTCGCTCCGTTTTTTGTTTTCCAAATATAGCCGCCATAAAAACAAAAGACAATCCAATACCGCCCCAACCGTACATTTCGAGCGCCCAGGCAAATGAACCCGGATTGGCCATAGAAAAGACTGCTAGAACTGAGGCTGTTTCAGGCGGATTATTACTTGCAAGATAAGGCACATAGGTGGTTTGGATAATATAATTCAGGAAAACTACCGCTGTAAAAACGATGTTGATGACTAAAGCGGTAAAAGCAACGATTTTCTTTTCATTGTAAGCTAAAAAGTACAGGCTTATAAAAGTCATTAGCGAACCAATAATTAAGAAATAGCCGCAAAAGAATGTAGCAGTTTGTATTGGATGAAACGATTTAACAAAAAGAGCTGCATTCTGCCATAAAGGTTGAGGATAAAAAATGGTTGAAAGAACCGGAAATACCAAACCCGAGAATATAATTCCTATAATATTGATATACACTGCGGTTTTACCAAAAGCGTATATATTGGTTTTATTAATATCGTAAGTCATTATTTATGATGTTTTTATCGTATTTATATTTTATATGAAATTGTTTTTTATTCCGGTAAAAATAAAAGTTCAGAACTAATGAACTGAAAAGGTAAATAGTGAGTTCCCTTTATTGGGTATTAAAAAGGGTATTTTGTTGATTAATTCAATTTGCCAACTATTCAAGATTTATTTCAATAGTAACATGGAAATTAACCGGAAAACTAAGATAATTTATGATTCCAGGTGAAAGAACATCCAGCATTTACCTGATTTATGTTAATCAAAAGAGTTGTGAAAAGATTATAATTAATCCAGTGGTATAAGGAATGCTGATATAATGACATGTTTTTAAACTGTATAAAATATTAGGAATAGGTTAATCTTAGATTAGGGTATGATTTTAGGAAAAATTTGAATTCATTAGCTAAAGTATTTAATAAACAATGGGTTATAATTAATATAAAAATCAAAATAGTTATTGATTGTTTTTCATTAAAGTTTAATATCTGTTTCAGGTTAGATAAAAGTTATTAGCTGAACTTGGTATCCAAAATAAACCAATAACTATTTCTTTAATTATGAAAAAACTAATTTTAGCC
>JAAUTT010000024.1 GCA_012031335.1 Bacteroidales bacterium
GAGCGTGAAATGGAAAAGCTTATTCAGACTAAAACTGTTCCCGATGCTATTTTGCAGCAAACGATCCTTCTGCCATTGGTGCCATGAAAGCCTTAAAAAGAAATGGATACAAAATCCCTCAGGATGTTGCCATTGTCGGTTTTACCGAATCTAAGGTTGCAGACCTGATTGATCCTCCGCTTACAAGTGTTGCCCAGCCCACTAACGAAATAGGCCAAACGGCGGCTCGGTTGCTCCTTCAGCAGATAAACCTCAAAGAGGGTGTTTTTGTTCCCCAAACCATTGTATTAAATGGAGCGCTGAACATCAGGGGATCATCGCTCAAAAAAATATAATCAAGAATTCGGGTTCAGCGCTGCTTAAATGTATTATTTCTTCGAGGTAAGCAGTAGTTTCTCTTTTTTAGTCCTTCTCCCGAAACGGATAATTCGAGGTCGCCCGCTTCGTTCGTCGATTGCACCAGAACAACCAGTTTTCCGCTAAAAGCTTTCATGGCGGGTTTATGGAATACTTCCAGAGAGGTTGCATCTCCGTTGCATACTGCTCTGAATTTCCCGTTACCTTCTACCTTAAAAGTTAGGCTGTTTGAAGCGGTTGGACATGGATTACCCTTTTTATCAACGATGGTGGCTGTTACATAACTCATATCCTCACTGTTGGCAACATGGTGCTTCTATCGGCCTCAAGTTTGATACCGTAGGGCTTACCGGCCGTAACAACTGTTTTTCAGCCACGAGCTTTCCTCCTTCATCATATGCCACAACTTTTAATGTACCCGGTTCGTATTTCACATCCATCCACATTAAGCGGTAACGGTTTAGCTTGGTTGCATTACTTTTTCTTTGTATGCCCATGCTTTTGCCATTAATAAATAACTCGGCGCTGCTATGGTTTGTATAAACAAAAACAGGGGTAATTTCTCCCTCGCGGCCTTCCCAATTCCAGTGCGGAAGTATATGCAAGGTCTCGTCTTTGGAATTCCAGCGGCTACGGTATAGATAATACCTGTCTTTTGGTAGTCCTGCCAGATCGCAAATACCAAAATAAGAATTCGCGAAGGCCAGTAATCATCGTAAGGTGTGGGTTCGCCCAGATAATCGAAGCCTGTCCATACAAATTCCCCGATCACCCAGGGCTTGTCGTCCTGCATCAAAAAATCGTCCTCAGGGATGTTGGACCAATTGCAATATTCCAGATCGTACGATGAACATTGCATATCGTTGTAGGTTTTACCGGCAACATTGACAACAGGAAATTTGTATATACCTCTTGAACTGACGGTGGATGCTGTTTCGTGACCCTAGATGAATCCCTGCGGAAATTTATTGTAGGCTTCTTCGTATAAGGGAACCCGGTAATTTAATCCCGGAATATCCAGTAATGCTCCAAATCCGCTTTCCATCACCGCCTTAACCTGATCCATCCCAACAGTCACCGGTCGGGTCGGGTCTTCGCGGTGAAACACATCCTGAAGCCATTTTGCCCGCTTCACACCTTCGCTTCCCCATTGGTCGGGGACTTCGTTTCCGGCACTCCACATAACAATACAGGGATGATTCCGGGTGGCACGAATCAGATTAACCACATCTTTTTCGGCCCATTCATCAAAATAGAGGTTATAACCATGCTGTACCTTAGGTTTCTTCCATTCATCAAAACTTTCGGCCAGAAAAAGAAAACCCATTTCGTCGCAAAGTTCCAGTTGTTCCAGGGATGGCATATTGTGTGAGGACCGGATGGCATTGCATCCCATATCTTTCAGAATTGTCAGCTGCCGTTTCAGTGCAGCTTTGTTAATGGCAGTGCCAACAGGACCCAAATCGTGATGCAGGCAAACTCCCTTAAACTTTGTGACCTTCCCGTTAAGCTCGAATCCCTTGTTGGCAGTATATTTTATCTCGCGGATCCCAAACCGGATTATCTCCGTATCTTTTAAAATACCGCCCTGGTAAAGTTTCAATTCAGCTGTATAAAGTACAGGGGTTTCGGGACTCCATAGTTTCGGATTCTTAACAGGCAGGTTTTGTTCTATTTCATCGCCATATCTGTCTGCTACCGTATGCTCTGAAACAATATTTCCGGAAGCATCTCGGATGGTTGTTTTTATGGATAGGTTTTCGCCCTGCACTTGCGAACGGATATTCACCCTTGCCAGGTTTTCGGAAATATAAGGGGTGGTGATAAAATGTCCCCAATGTTTAAAACTGCTCTGGTTCTTCACAACAATAAGTACCTTACGGTAAAGACCTGCTCCGGGATACCAGCGCGACGAAAAGGTCTGGTTTTCGAGACGAACGGCAATAACATTCTTTTTACCTTGTTCAATAAGACCCGTTATGTCGAAATAAAAATAGCTGTATCCATATTTCCAGTTTCCAGCTTTTTGCCCGTTAACATATACCTCCGCATTGCTCATAGCACCATCGAAGGTAATGAGTACCTGTTTGCCGGCTGTAAAGTCGGGAAAATCGGTGATTGTGCGGTACCAGCCAACACCAATAAATGGCAGGGCTCCTGTCCGTCCTGTTTTCTCTGTGGCAACCAGTTCATTGTTTTGCTCAATTTTCACTACTTGCTTGTCAATTTCCTTATCAAAAGGACCGTATATTGCCCAGTCGTGCGGCACGGTAACAGATTGCCAGCCCGAATCATCAAAACTAACCTGGAATGCATCGGAGTTGTCTCCTTTAAAAAATTTCCACGAATCAAGCTCTTTCATTGATGTTTGAGCAAAGGAACCCGAACAGATTATAAGCAGCAATAAAATGTAGTTTCGACGAATCATACGATAGCTGATAGTTAATAGATAAGGGAAGCAATTTACTCTTTTTTAATTATTCGGCATGTATTAGTTCTGTCAATTCGCAGTCGTTTATTGCTGTTTGGGTGAAGAGTTTAGGTTTATTCCCTGATTGGAGTTAATTTACGGTTACTGGTACAAGAGTATTGTAGTTAAATACTGAGAAATTCTTATCTAAGGCTTATTCCTCTTTACAAGTGACCAACGGAAGTTTTATGGTAAAGCAAACTCCAATCGGTGTATTTCGGCACTTACTTTTCCTTTAGAGATAATGGCCCTGGAAATATCCAAAAAAAATTTAGGGTTTCTTTCATTTTGTCTGTATATGCTATCAAAAGCCACTTACAGCGAAATTTTCGGATGGTCGGGTTATTTATTATCACTATTTTATCGGCCATGAAACATAATTTCTGCTAACTTTGGGCCGACTTTGGGAAGTTTCCCCTGGTTAGTTAAACCTGAATGTATTTAGCTGTTATATTTACAGGTATAACTCTACCGGAAAAACATTAAGTAATGGTATTCTGAATAAATTCCCGGTAAACAAGAGAATACATTGGTACTGGAATTACATGTGGTTTTGGATCATTTACAACCGGCCGGAATATACCTTACGGTTAATAATATTTAGCTTTTAAATAACACCTTAAGCCTGCTTGGAAAAGTACAGGCCGGAGTTTTAAAAAATTAAGCGTACCCTGAATGAAATTTAGAGACAGAGAATACATTTTCACGAAACGACTCGACGAATATTTTCAGGCTGTTTTATGAATCCTACAAGTTTGTTTTACATTTCTTTAAGGAGTCATTCCGTCGTCCGTTTCACCTGAAAGAATTAATAAACCAATGCTTTGAAATAGGTGTTAAAGCCTTGCCGCTGATTACGCTCACGGGCTTTATAATTGGTATCGTTTTCACAAAACAATCGCGCCCTTCACTCGAAAGCTTCGGAGCCCAATCGTGGTTGCCGTCGCTGATGGGAATTGCTATCATCAAAGCGTTGGGACCTCTGGTTACTGCACTCATCTGTTCAGGTAAAGTAGGATCGGGTATCGGTGCCGAACTTGGTTCCATGAAGGTAACCGAGCAGATCGAAGCTATGGAAGTTTCTGCGGTTAATCCATTCAAATTTCTGGTTGTGACCCGTATATGGGCAACAACTTTAACCATTCCCGTGCTTGCCTTTTATTGTACATTTGTTGGACTGTTCGGGTCGGCACTCAATGTTTATCTGATCGATTCGAGCAGTATTCTCACCTTTTACCAGAATGCTTTTTCTACAATCAACTTTATCGACATTTTCGAATCTATATTAAAATCAATAATATATGGCTTTACAATCGGTACCGTTGGTGCATTTAAGGGGTTCAATGCCTCACAGGGAACAAGGGGGGTCGGTAAAGCTGCAAATCAGGCTGTGGTGTCGTCTATGTTTCTGATTTTTATTGAAGAACTTATTATTGTTCAGATATTTAAATGGATCAGATATTTTTAATTAATGGAAAAGCTTAAACAACATATCATCAATAAAAACGAAACGGTTATTTCTATCCAGGGCCTTTATAAATCATTTGGCGATCTTGAGGTATTGAAGGGAATCGACTTTTCGCTTTATAAGGGCGAAAATGTGGCTATTCTGGGAAAATCGGGTACTGGGAAATCCGTACTGATTAAAATAATTGTTGGTTTACTCCAACCGGATAAGGGAGAGGTAATTGCATTCGGAAAACGGGTGGATACATTAAAAAATAAGGAACTTAATGCCCTGCGTTTACGGATCGGGTTTTCGTTCCAGAGCAGTGCTTTGTACGATGGATTGAATGTTTATCAGAATCTTGCCTTTCCTTTAACGATGAATGTGAAGCATCTGACAAAAAAAGAAGTAAATTTGGCGGTCGAAAATGTGGCCGAGGCGGTAGGACTCAGAGACAAGCTTAAACAAATGCCATCTGATCTTTCGGGAGGCCAGCGTAAAAGAATTGGTATTGCGCGTACTTTGATTCTGAAACCAGAAATTATGCTTTATGATGAGCCAACTGCAGGTTTGGATCCTATTACAAGCACCGAAATTATTAAGCTTATTAACCAGGTTCAGTACCAGTTTAATACAAGCTCTATAATCATAACTCACGATCTTACCTGTGCAAAAAGCACATCCGATCGTATTGCCATGTTACTCGATGGCAGGTTTATTAAAGTAGGCACCTTTGAGGAGGTGTTCGATACCGAAGATGAACAGGTAAAAGAGTTCTTTAACTATAATTTTATGTAATAAAACATGAACGAGTCTTCAAATAAACGTTTCATTATTGTCGGTCTGTTTATATTTATCGGTTTACTCATTCTTACCGGTGGAGTTTTTCTGGTTGGGAACTTGCGTAAAACCTTCGAAAAAAGGATTGAACTCACTACCGTGTTCAACGATGTTGCAGGTTTACAGGTGGGTAACAATGTGTGGCTTTCGGGAGTAAAAGTTGGTACTGTTAGCGATCTTGCCTTTTATGGAAAATACAAGGTAAAAGTTCGCATTATGATTGAGGAAAAAGCAAAGCAGTTTATCCCTGTTGATGCCCAGGTTAAAATAAGCAGCGACGGATTCATTGGTAATAAGATACTTGTTATTTTCGGCGGCACTAATTATTCTCAAAATGTAAAGGGTGGTGATACACTTGCGGCCTATGAAACCTTTACGAACGAAGAGGTATTTAACACATTGCAGGAAAACAATAAGAATTTACTTTCAATTACAAATAATCTTAAAACCCTGATTTTTAAACTACTTTCGGGTGAGGGTACCATCGGAAAACTGCTCAATGATAATGCCGTATACGAAAATTTTCAGTCTGCAACCGCATCTCTGGCCGGAGCCCTCGATAATACGCATAAAATGACCGAAACCCTGGTCAAATTCAGCGCTAAACTAAATCAAAAAGGAACATTAGCGAACGAACTAATCAACGATACAGTGACTTTTAATGCTATCAGAATTTCTATTGTTAAACTTCAACAGGTGGCCGACTCTACCTCGGTTCTGATAAGTAACCTGAAACAGGATCAGGAAAATCCCAATTCGACCCTGGGTATCTTGTTAAAAGACAAACAATCGGGCGAAAATCTAAAAGAAACCATAAAAAATCTGCAAACAAGTTCTCAAAAACTCGACGAAAATCTTGAGGCTATGAAACACAGTATATTTTTAAAGGGCTATTTTAAAAAGAAGGAACGTTCGGAAAAAAAATGAAGCTAAACCCTGATATGAAAAGGAATATATAAATTACGGTCTGCATACATTGGCAATAGGTAGTATCTTAATACACACTTTCATATGTACAAAATTTATTTAAATGGTCATATGGAATATCCATGATGATTTGTTCACTCTTGATTGGTGATCATTTCGGATCATGGAGATTTCATTTGTACAAAATTTTATTTTTAAGGTCAAATGGAATATCCATGATGCTTTTGTTCATCCCTATTGGTGATCTCTTCGGATCATGGACATTTCATACATTGATTCTTTTCAGGCGAAAACATGCTCTATCCATACCAATTTTCAGCGTGTTTTTAACTCCAGGCAGGAATGCTACATATCTAATTTTGGAAGTAACCCGCTTTGATACTTTTGCTTTATAAACAGCAATATATTTTTTGTTGCAATGATAACCTGGGCCTGAACAGTTCTGTGCGATATTGATAATTTCTCGGCTACTTCCTTGTATTTTAGTCCTTCTTCCTTTACCAGGATGAAAATTTCCCTGCATCGATGTGGCAAACTTTTTACTGCAGCATCGTAAATAGTCTTTAACTCATCGGAAAGCAAAATAGATTCGGGCGTATTATTCTCAATGAAAAAATCGTATGAAAACTGGTCTATTTGACTATGAATTACAAGTTTATTTTTTTTCAGATATTTTAACGATTGATTTTTAACTGCTGAGTATAAATAGCCATCTATATTGATTAATCCCGGAAGTTTCTTTCTGTTTAACCATAAATAAAAAAATACATCAGCAACTATCTCACGATCATTCCCGTTACCGAATTTCAAAATTTTTGAGAAAGGAAAAAAACCCGGGTATAATAAAATTCGTAAAATGCCGCAAATGATTGTGAATCTCCATCAGCTATCCTTACAATTAACTTTTTAACTAACTCTTGCCTCTCTTGTGAAGTTTTAAAAGTTCCCTTAGGGTATAAAGGCTCCATTCATCAGAAAATAGATCCGCTCTACGAATAATCCAGTCTCGTAAACGGTTTGTTTTAATTATTAACACATTAGTAATATTCAGGCTTAAATAAGTATGTGGCTGTTAGGCAAAAGATTAAGTGCTATTTATTAATTCAGTGGATAATGTATAATTCATCGTGCTAATATTTAGAGTTCAATTTAATAGGTATCAAAATTTATCACAGGCACTCTCCTGTGAAATAAAAGTATTTTCTACACTTTTTTATGTCTTATACTAATATTCGACATAAAAGTTATCCATCCAATTACAAACTCTATATAAGAGACAGTAACCTGCAATATGGCCTAATAGCCGGACTTAAAAAGCATTTAAACAATAATCCAGCCATCAGACCACTGACGACAGCAAATAGCCGGTTCAATCAAAAAAAATTTAGATGTAACCCTGGGTTGTATCAGCAGTGGAAAGTCGATAGATGATTTTCGACTTATCATACGTAAATTAACTACACGCCTGATTCAATTTAAATATTCCCTAAATTCTATCTCCTGCGAGTACAAATAATTTCAAATGATTTTAAGTCAGATATTGAATTATCTGTCAATTTATCTTACTGTATTTCTACGTTAAAATTTCAAAGTGGTAATGTAAAATAAAAGGTAGTCTCCTTTCCTAAAACCGATTCCACCCATATCCTTCCACCCAGTTTTTCGATAAACGACCGGGAAATTGCCAAACCTAAACCCATTCCTTCAACAACAGAATTTTCGTCTTCCCTATACTGCCAAAAACGTTCAAATATTTTTTCCTGAAATTCGGGCAAAATCCCTATTCCCTTATCCCTGACAAAAAACTAATCTCATTATCCTCAATTTGATATCCGATATCGACGGTATTATGCGACGAAAATTTGATTGCATTTTGCAGCAGATGTGTTATTACCTGCATTAGTTTAATTGAATCGGTAAATAGTACTACTTTTTCATTTCCATCATTAAGTACCCGCAACACTATTCCTTTTGTGGCGGCATAATCCGACAGTTTTTCTACGATATCGGTCAGCAGAGTATTCAGACTTATGCTGGTTTTACTTATTTCGACCGAATCTGCTTCAATTTTGGAGATATCCACAATATCTGTCATGATAGATAAAAGTTTGTTACATCCGTTCACTATGATTTGTGCATAACGATTAACCTTTTCATTATTTTTCAATTCCTCTTGCAAAAGATTCGCAAACCCAAGGATGCCATTCATAGGAGTTCTGATTTCGTGCGAAATATTTGCCAGAAATGCAGATTTAAGCCGATCAGATTCTTCAGCTTTGTTTTTAGCATCAATAAGTTCCTTTTCAAAGGCTTTCCTGTCGGAAATATCTTCCTTAACCGCTATAAAGTGGGTAATAGCACCTTCATTGTTCTTTACCGGCGCAATAACTGCCGACTCCCAATAATAACTATCATCCTTCCGCTTATTTATAAGTTCACCTTTCCATTCTTTTCCCGAGTTTAAAGTGTTCCATAAATCCTTATAAATCTTATCCGGTTGTTTTCCCGACTTAAGCAAAGCGGGAGTTTTCCCAATTACCTCATCGGGCCGATATCCTGTATAATTGGTAAATGTTTGATTAACGTATTCAATTTTACCCTGTGTATCTGTTATGATAAACGAAACAGGACTCTGTTCGATTGCCGAATACAATAACTTAACCTGATGATTTATATGTAAACGCAGGGTTATATCGCGCACAATAAGCATATATCCCCAAAGATTCCCATTCTTGCTCCGGATACTGGTACCACTTATCTCACCCATAAATGAACTACCTCTTTTTCTAACCAATTTAACCTGGTTAAAAATATTTTCCTGCTCTCTCAGTGATTTAAACAGAATATTTTGAGCCGGAGTCCTGTAATCCTTACCAATCCACCTAAATACACGGGTACCCAATAAGTCGGTACGACTTTCGCAATCGAACATCTGAACAGCTTTTTGCGACACAAACAAAATCCTGAAATCGGTAGTACAAATTACAACAGCGTCGGGCGATGTCTCTACCAGCTTTTTATACAATGCCTCCGATTGAAGTAACAGTTCCTCTGAGTTTCTGCGATTGGTTATATTCCTGGCAATGGCCAAAACCTTATTGGTTTGCAGGTAAACAAATTTTGCTTCAAAATACTGTTTTATCCCATTAATTTTTAGGTTATATTCAAAAAGTTGTTCGGTCCTGGTTCGTAAACATAAACTGAGCGACTGTCTGAATCTCTTATAATCAGATGCAGGAAGAAATATATTTAAGATTACGGTTGAGCAGTTCATTTAAAGGAACCATTAGTTTTGCAGGATCTGAAGCAAAACAATTACAGATATTTCCGGTCTCGTCAAAGATGAACATGGGATCGGGAATAGCATGAAGGATTAACTCCAGATCTTCCATTACCTTATGGAGTTCAGATTGAATCTCCATTTTTTTTGTTAAATCCTCCCAAACAGACTGGATTTCAATAATTTCACCATCCTGATCAAATATAGCTTTATCGGCGCATGATATCCAACGGTGAATACCCTTGGAATCTTTAATTAACTGATTATATTTAACAATCGGATTGTTGTGGTTAACTCCCCTGTTATTGGCCAGGGAAGTTCCGTTGATAAGCTCCGGAATAATTGAGTACAAGCATTGCCCAAGCAGCATCAATTCATTGGCGCCATAAAATTCACAAAAGGCTCTGTTAACGAAGATAATGGTTCCATCGGGTTTATACCTGCAAATCAGTTCTGTATTGTCTTCTATCACATTCCGGTATATCGCCCCACTTTCAATAAGTTCTTGTTCTGCATTTTTTTGTCCGGTTTTTTCATTTGCAATAAAACATATTGAATCAATTTCATTATCGGAATTATACAACGGAAATACGGAATACTCGATCCCATATCGGGCACCATCTATGGCAGGTTGGTTTATTGGCATATTAATTTTCTCACCTTTTAATGCGTATTGCATCAGGTCGCGTACCCTCGAATGGTATTTGACCGGCAGAAAACCAAAAATATTTTGACTTTTTTCTAACTGTTTATGAAATATCTTAAAGGTACAATCAACGGCTTCAGGATTATAATACAGTATATTACCCGTAATATCCAGTACTATAACTGTTTGATTTACATTTGACAAAATACCGATCAAATGATTTCTGCTAACGGATTGATTAAATGTTTTTGATTTCAATTTCTGTCGTTTTAAATTAGACAAAAAGCTGTCGGCTTCGCAGCAGGCAGCTTTCAAACTACTAATATGCTAACTACTTGAAACTTAAATTTTATAAATCAAATATCTTTTAACCGGAATATGGTTTACCTAATCTCGCAGTAACAATCAATCCAAATGCACCACCATAGTCCTGCATTTCCAAAGGTTCTATCAATAGAACGACATAATCAACTTGTATTTTCTTCAGGGGAACGCTCCGGGATATTCAATTCTCTGTTTTTTTGGTTAAAAGTATTATAAATCAAACAGGATAGAAATGCTATCCATTTTTGTTTTGGGCAGTAAAACGAGATGTTCATAAAATGCGAACTGGTTAATTACACTTCTTTTTGGTTAACGCCATTACATATAAAGAGATGCTTTGTATCTCAATGGCCTAAAGGATTTGTAATATTTTAATATTTTTTTGAATAAAAGGTCAGGAATAAATCTTCAGTAGTTTCCATTCAAACTTAACCGACTTGATTTGAATTAATTTAACAAGATAATCAGTTTCATGTCATTTTGTATTCTTACTTTTCTAAATAAGCTTTTCTCTGCCGTTGAATTAATAATAAATTGCCGACCTCATCTTGTTTATATTTCCTTCTCTTTCAAAGGTAAGTTCATCCATGCATATATCCCTACAAATCAGTTTATAAAGTATATGCTAAACGATGATAGATAATGTAATATTCCCCCTTTGAGCTCAAAAGGTTATGGAGTTCGGGACCTACCAATTCAGTGTATTATAAGTCTTACCTCAACAATTCTGCTAACAGTTTTCCCCTCCAGGGCAGCAAACCGCACCTTTAATTTACCATCTTCTCCTACACCTATTTTTTCGGGAATTCTGAATGATTGTATAAATAGTTCGTCCGAAGATCCATTTGTGGCATCTACCGACCTACTTCAGTTCCATTCACCTCAACAACAAATCCCTGATTACCTGATTTATAATAGGACAACTGAAGTATGGAGGCCCTCTTTTCCGGATCTTTCATTATATAGCTGAACCACGCGGTTGCGCTGCGCCAGTGCCGATCGTGTAGCACACCTGTTTCTGCTTTTTCACTTTCGATAAAAATGGTCCGACTCGGGTTGCTGCTCGCCTGCATAAACCACATCAATCGTATTATCTGCTATTTTTTGTTTTTCGGCTTCCTGCAATGCAAGTTCTTGTTGCATTTTCACAAGTTTTTCGGGTGACACCAGTTGCCAGTATATGATATACCTGGCATCGTGCAGGCGGTAAAAAGGAATAAGTTGCAGTTCGCTGAATTTGGAAGGATTAATTAATTCCTTTGCGGTAAATGTCATCTTTTGTCTTTCACAGGATGAAAAGAAGAAGTTATATCAGTATTTTCACTTACAAAAACAGGCATTTCCTGCAATGGATATTGCTTACCCTGAGCTACATGTCCCATTCGGCTATCATCGGCAAATAATCCGGTTAAATTGGTTGTATCCGTTTTGGCTGCCAACACAATAGGTCCCCTTAGAACTGCCAGGTATCCAGAATGATCGGGCAATTCTTCGGTAGTAATTTTCATAGGTAAGGATACATCAATACGATCTCCCTTTTTCCAGTTCCTGCGAATCGCTTCATATTCGCCCGAAACAGAAGTTTGTTTGATCAACTTTCCATTCACACTTATCCTGAAATCTCCTGAAGAAACCCACCGCGGATATCTTATGTAAAGGGTGAAGTCAGTGTTTTTAATCTCTTCGATCATCAGCGATGTTTTGGCATCGTCGGGAAAGGTTGTTTGCTGTGATATAACCGCTCCTCTTTCCTTCCAGGTAAGTTTGGAAGGAATAAAAAGATTAACAAACAATCCGGAGTCATTGTAAGCATAAATCAGTTCTCCATATTTCGCGTGATTTTCAAGGCCTGAGCCAACACAACACCACATGCTGGTTTGAGGCTGAGAATAAACACGGTAATGCCCTGGTCTCATGGGTGTAAAATATACAAATCCTCCCTTTTCAGGATGCTGCGACGAGAGGATATGATTATACAAAGCACGTTCGTAATAATCAATGTATTTTTCATGGCCTTCCATACCAAAGAGCATTTTTGTAAGCCGGAGCATATTATAGGTATTACAGGTTTCGGGTCCCTGTTCACTTGTAATCATCGTTGAAAAGTTATCCACCGGATGAAAATGTTCTCTTACACTATTCCCTCCAATAACAACGGAGCGATTATGCACAACAGTTTCCCAGAAAAAATGTGAGGCTGTTTTAAAGGTGGTGTCGCCGGTTAGTTCGGCAATTCTTTCGAAACCGATTACTTTTGGAATTTGGGTGTTGGCATGTAAATTATTGAGTTTATCTTCCCTTTTGGACAGGGGAGTTAAAATAAACCGGTGCGAAAACCTGTATGCCAAATCCATGAATTTTTTGTCTCCTGTAATTTCGGCAACATCGGCAAAGATCTCGTTCAGCCCACCATGCTCCGACTGAAGCAGGTACTGCATCTGGTCGTCGCTGAGGTTGGATGTTGTATGGATCATCCAGGTACTATAATCCACCAGCATTTGTTTTGCCATGGAAATATTGGCATAGAGATAAGCATCGCGCAAACCGGCAAACATTTTATGGATATTATAAAGTGGAACCCACTTTTTATTTACACTGAATCCTCCAACGTCCAGCTTTCCCTGCCTGACCTCCTCCCACAGTTCTTTGCTGCCTGGAACCCCTCCCAGATAACCGGTTCCAATTTTATCCTGACACATTTTCAACGTGTTAAGCATATAAGTGAGTCGTTCAAGCACTTTTTTATTGCCAGTAGATGCATACATAAGCGACAATGCCGAAATATAATGCCCGCCAATATGGCCATCGAGGCCAGTATTTTCCCAGTTTGAATACGACAATGCTTTGGATTCCAAGCCGGCTTCGCGGAGATAAGGAGCCAGAAGCCGGTCGGGATCCATCGTCATAATATAGGCTAAATCGGTACTTTGTGCATCGTAAAAAACGCCTGGTACAATTGTACATCCTGAAGCCTGAACAAGCTGACCTTTCCCGCCTTCTGAGCGTTTATACAAACTGTTACCAGACTAAGAATTGCGACAATAAGCTTCTTCATTTTTTATGTTTTTACAATTTTACAACAATATTTTTACCCTTATATTTTATTGTGCGGTTAAATTTACCAGGAGTAGCTATACCTTCGCGGGCATTTTCATTTGCAACGGTTATATTAAATATTCGGTTAGTACATTCCGGGAAAGCTGCCCTCGCGATTACTGATGATAAACTCTCTGGCAGTGTCGTTCCAGCTTAAATAATAGTGGTGTATAATCCTTTTTCGTAATTGTAAATTGTCGGGTTCGTCTGAATCAATAATTTTATAAACTATACAACACAGAAGTATTTTTCGAGTATGGACAACAATAACTCCCTTTTTACCGGTTTACTGATATAATCGTTGCATCCTGCCTTAATCGATTTTTCCATGTCCTCAGCTGCAGCATAAGCTGTTTGGGCGATTATTATTGAATGTGGTTTAAGTTTTCGGATGGCTTGAGTAACTATATACCCGTCAATATCAGGCAAACGGATATCCATTAAAATCAAATCGATGTTTTGGTTGGTAGCAATGTTCACGGCCTCCTTACCGTAAAGCGTATGAATGATGCTAACTCCAGTAGGTTCCAGAACTTCCGTCATATACTCAGCATTAAAGACATCGTCTTCAACCAGAAGAATTGTTTTACCTGCAAATTGATACATTTCGTTTTTAATATATTCAGCCGGATCAGCTGATACGTTTTGGTCGATTCGACAGGGTATAGTGAAATAAAAAGTAGTTCCTTTTGATAGTTGAGATTCGAGCCAGATTGTTCCGCCTAATAAATCTGTTAATCCTTTAACAATCGACAAGCCCAGCCCGGTTCCACCATAAATATGTCCGGAAGTCGATTCCAGTTGGGCGAATCTCTCAAATATGAACTCCTGTTTACCTTGAGGGATGCCAATTCCTGTATCCGAAACAAAAAATTCGAGCTGGTTGTTATGCAATCTGCAACCAGCTTTAATCGTTCCTTCAATAGTGAATTTAAAGGCATTACCAATAAGATTGATAAATATCTGCCTCAATTTCACTTTATCTGTTAAAATTTCAGGTTTTGTATAGGGTAATTGGTTACTTATCTCAAAAAGTATATGCTTCTTACTTTGTTTTACCTGAAATTCTTTGAAAAACACTGATAATTCCATAAAAAACTGATCCAGTGAACACACCTCGATATTCACCGGAAGCTGAC
>JAAUTT010000025.1 GCA_012031335.1 Bacteroidales bacterium
CGTCCGAACCCAGAAAAACGACGATCAAACTTTGTAATGAAAGTCGTTACACAGGTAATTCCTGGTCGTAATACAAATTATTTCTCCTATAACGCAACTGTTAATAAGCTCAATATCAATGCAACTCTTGGTATGGAAGTTCAGGCGTATAAAGGCAGCGATATATGGGCTAAAGGCTACGATGTTCCCGAAAATGCCGATTTACAATATCTTGGCGCACATAAGGATATCGTAAAATTTGATTTAGGTGGTGGCGCTGGTCAGAATCGTTTGGCATCAGGTTTCTTCCGTTCCAATTTTTCATGGGACAATCGCTTTCTCTTAACCGGAACCATTCGTATGGACGGTAGTTCTAAGTTCATGAGCGACAAACGCTGGGGATACTTTCCTTCCTTCTCAGCCGGATGGAATCTTGGCAATGAATCTTTTTTGGGTGGTGTGAAAAATACAGTTAATACGCTTAAGCTTCGTGCAGGATGGGGTATCGTTGGTAACCAGGGTAGTGCAGGTGATTTCGACTATGTTTCGAGTGTGAGTGGCGGTTATATTTATGCATTCAACGGTATCCCCATCGACGGAGCATCCAGCGCAGGCTTGCCAACCGCGAGCTTACATGGGAGTCGGCTGAACAGTATAACATTGGTTTGGATTATGGATTGTGGAACAACTCCCTTTCCGGAAGCGTGGATTACTTTATCCGCAACACAAAGGATATGATCCTGAGCCGCCCTATACCAATGTATGCCGGAAAACAGCGCCCAAATGTAAATGCAGGCACTATGTCGAATAAAGGATTTGAATTTTCGGTGAACTATTTCAACTCTGCTTTCAGCGATTTTAAATACAACATAGGTTTGAACCTCACCTTTATTCGTAACGAAATTACCAGCCTTGCAGGTGGCGATCCAATTCGCTCGGGAGGTGTAGGTCGTTCGGGTAGCACAACCAAAACCGAAGTAGGTCGCGAGATATCCTATTCTATGGATATAAAACTTCAGGTATTTTCAAAACTGCTGATCAGCTTACTAATCATAAATTCAACGATCTTCCGATTCAGCCTGAGGCCCAACTTGGCGATGTCATCTTTCAGGACTTAAGCGGAGATGGTAAAATTACTGAAGAGGATATGACCTACCTTGGTAGCGCCTCCCCTGATTTTACCGGTGGTTTGAATATTAACCTGAGCTATAAGAATATCGATATGGTAGTATTTCTGAATGGTTCGTACGGTAACGAAATCGTAAACGCCATGTATCAGTCGTTGTATTCCTCCCGTATGTTCGAAACCAACATAAGTCGCGATATGGCTTTGAATCACTGGACTCCTGAAAGACCCGACTCCAATGTTCCCCGCTTAACAGCCGGCGACCCGAATAAAAACGATGAGCGTTTCTCCGATCGTTGGGTGGAAGATGGTTCTTACCTGAGAATAAAAAATATCCAGTTAGGTTATTCACTTCCCAAAACGCTTATAAACAAAGTTCATATTCAAACCTGCGAATTTATGCTTCGTTCGATAACCTCTTTACCTTCACCAATTACTCTGGTTTGGATCCTGAACTGTTTGGCCTGTATGGTAACCCATTCTACTATGGTGTCGACCTGGTAAACTATCCTCAGCCCCGCACCATATCTCTGGGTATCAATCTTACACTGTAAAAGCAGGAGAGCAAAATTCTTAAATCATAGAAAAATGAAAAATATAAGATACTTCATATTAACAGCAATTGTGGCAATTTCGCTGTCCGGTTGCAACGATTACCTGGACCTGAAACCTCAGGGTTCGGAAAACAGCGATAACTTTTTCTTCAGAAGGAAAATGCCGTAAGAGCGGTAAATGGCATATACGACCAGCTTCAGCTCGACGAAGGTGCAGGCCCCGATGGACAGTGGATGGCGCATCACCACGACTGGTTTATCGGTGATGTTATATCCGACGATGCCGAAAAAGGAAGTAACGACGGCGACTACCTGGAATTTCGCGATCTGGTTGGATGGGATCTGAAATCTTCCCAATCCATGTCTTCGTCATTCTGGATTCATGGTTTCTGGGGCGTTTCGCGCACAAACTACGTGCTCGAGTCGCTTCCAAAAGTATCCTGGGATCCCAAATTGCGCGACAGACTTACAGGTGAGGCCCTATTTCTGAGAGCTTATTTCTACTGGTATCTGGTAAGAGTTTATGGAGGTGTGCCCTTATTCACATCCTCAGTTAAACCATCCGATTTTGGTAAAGTAAAAAGAGCCTCTATTAACGAAATTTATACGCAGATTGAAGCTGACCTTACACAGGCTATTGATCTGCTTCCCGAAAAAAGCCTTTACGGAGCTGCCGATATGGGTCGCGCAACCAAAGGTGCTGCCCGTTCCCTGCTTGCAAGAGCTTACATGTATCAGATTGGTACCGATAAGGACAGCAAAACTACCTGGCAACAGGTGTATGACTTAACCAATGCTGTTATTTCGTCGGGCGAATATACACTTGTATCGAACTATGCCAAACTTTGGGAAACCGAAAACGATAACAACGAAGAATCGGTTTTCGAGATTCAGTTTGGAATTGGGTCTACCGACCTGGCTCCTGGTTCCATAGGTACCAACTTCTTTAACTTCCAGGGTAATCGCAAGGACGACTCAGGCTGGGGTTTCAATAACCCTTCAAAAGATCTTGTTGCAGCTTATGATGCCACCGATCCCCGTTTATCGTGTGTTATTTATGGCGAATCCTATAATAATGGCATTCTTTACGGAAAAAAGAGAAAATACGACCGCAAAGAACAAGGCACCAACTGGCTGAACAGAAAAGCTGCTCTCCCGGTAAAACCTGCTCAGGCTAAAGCTGCAGACCGAAATATTAAAATAATCCGTTATGCCGATGTTCTGTTAATGAATGCCGAAGCAGCATACTACCTTGGTAAAGAAGGAGAAGCACAGACTAAAGTAAATCAGGTTCGCCAGAGAGCCCGTAACAGTTCTTACTGCATGGGTTATGCAGAAGGAAAAATGGATTACAGTGCAGCCCCGGCTAATGTTAACCTGCCTAACATCTCGTCAACAGGCGATCAGCTTCTGCAGGATATCTGGAAAGAACGCCGCCTCGAACTTGCCATGGAACAACTTCGTTTTTACGATTTAGTACGTACCGGACGTTTCATGAGCGTTATGGAATCGGAAAAAGACCAGAAACGTGCAGAAGGCCAGCCTTATGCCGACCAGTACAGATACACCAACATCAAAGCCAATGCTTTGACAAAGTCGATAGATGGTCCAAACGGAAATAAGGTTCCCTTGCTTCCGGTACCTCAAACAGAAGTTCAGGCATGGGGAATGGAACAAAATCCCGGTTATAATTAGTAACAGCAATGTAAATGAACAGGCAATGTCTGCGATCCGAAAAAACCGGCAAAGTTGATCGATTCGCCACAGACATTTCCTGTGACCTTAAACATAAAATTTTGAACAGATGAAAAAGATATTATACATATTTTCTCTTATTGCTTCTGCAGCCATAATGTTTCCAGGCTGCGACGAAGACCCCTATTCGCTGGATTACGATATTACCCTTCCGGCAATTAACGTAAATGCCGTTTCAAACGATAAGCCATTTGTGGGCGACACAATCCGTATCGATGGCGAAAACATGATGACTATTGCAAACATTAGTATTGATGTGTACAACTTCAACATCATCGAAAAACAGGATAATTACATCCGTATTGTGGTACCACGTGTTATCGAAGGAGGTGCATTTTCAATCACCAACGCCTATAAGCGTCAGTTTACAACTACGCAGGTGTTAAATCCACAATTTTATCCTGCAACAGTTGAGGCATGGCCAACAGAAATTCAACGTGGCAAACCTTTCATTTTGAAAGGTCAGAATCTCGACCTGTTGAAGGAAGTGAAGGTAAACGGTAAAGTTGCCTCTATCATGGGAGCAGCCACGGCTACAAAAGTATCGTATGCTACTGCCGGAATTGAACTTGGCGAAACAGCAATAATAGAGGTAACTCCAAAAACCGGCGACAAAAAATCTTCGTCCGAGTTACCAGTTGTAGCACCTAAAAATACCTACCTGCCACAACAAACCATAATGTTATGGGATTTTGAAACCGCTCCCGGTACAACAGAAGGTTGGGGAGGAAGTCCATTTACAGCTACGCAGGTTGATGGTTTCTTCGGAAAAGCCTATGAAGTTAAATCACCAGCAGGTAACGGATGGAACGGATGCTATATACGACTGACAAATAATAATGGTGGCCAGGGTTATGATCTCTCAGCTTTCAATAAACCGTACATAACTTTCCTGGTAAATACAAAAGGAAAGAAAGGTTATGCCAACCCTGCAATTACCATTGGTGGGGCGGAATCGGACAAGCATTTTACCGGTCAGGGTGGCCAGTACAGCGATAACTATATGATTTCGACAACCGACTGGGAATGGCGTTCGTACGACCTTGAAAAAATGGGATGGTCGAACATCAAAAGCAAAATTGATAAGATTGATCTGTGGTTCCGCGGTGGAAATGTTGGAGCAGGCGACGAATTCGAAATTATGGTTGATCAGATTATGATAACCGACGGACCCCTTAATCCAACACTTGTTTGGGATGCAGAAGCAAAGCTTGGTGGCTCAGTTACTTATGTTGAAAATGGCGGTACCGGACTTACCGGATATTCGCAAGGCAGTAAATACGCTACCTACAAATACACAGTTGCCGGTTCGTGGGACTGGGTTGGTGCCATTGCATCAAACAACAATGTAACCCTCGACCCCATTGTTTATTCAAATGGTATTTATATCAACTACCTTGTTAACACCGGAAACGCCAATGGTTATGCAGTGCTGGAATATGTTCAGGGTACAAACAAGCTTGCCGATCAGCTGCCTAATGGCGGTCCTTACGGTGATAACTATATGTTCAAACCTACCAATGGCAATTGGGAATGGCGTTCGCTCAAATTCGATCCTGCTACCTTATCGGTTTGGGGTGGTGCAGCCGACAAGTTTGATATATCGAAGCCTTTTACAGTGAATATCAATGTTCGAAGTGGTAACATTTCCAGTGGCCCATTCGAAGTTAATCTCGATTACTTTATTTTCACTACTGTTCCTCTGGACCCCAACCTTAAACAGGAATAGGATATGAAGAGGCTGTCAGATAGTTGTTAGTTTTTTTGTGTAGTAGTTTTCTGTGGTTCTCCTACAATCCATATTTGGATGGAGTTCCACAGTTTACACAAAAAAAGCAACGTTGGGCAGCCTTTTCTCTTTCTAATAATTTTTGATCATCAAACGCATGCATCCTCGTGAAGTTTATTAAAAAGAAAACCAATCGTGAATTTCACTTATTGGTTATGGAATGGATCCTTATTATATTGGGAATAGCCATGGCTGTATTTCTGCTGTTTCTTATACTTTTATAAAATTAAACTACTAAAATATATGAACCGTTATTTGATAACTCTATTTTTCATCTTCTCTTTTGCCAGCCTCAGGGCACAACAGCGTATTGATGACTTTTCGTCCGAAAATCTCGTTAACTGGAATAAAACAGGCGAAACTTTTAATTTACAACTCGAATCAAATGTCTTAAAAATTATATATAACCGAACCGCTTCCAGTGGTGCCTGGGATCAGTTTGAACCTTAAAGTTGAGCGATATATCGCTATCAGATTACGAATTACGCATCCGTATCAAAGCCGATTTCAATTTCCAGTTTACTGCCAAACCCGTTTATGCCGATAACACTAACGACTGGCTTCAAAAGAATGTAACAGCAGGCGACCAGTTTACCGATGTCGCTTTCCAGATATCATCTGCCGGTACAAGAAATTTACAATACATTTATTTTTATTTTGATGGTGGCTCAACAACGGCAAAATCGGGTACTGCCTGGATCGAATCCGTCTCTATCCATATGATTCTGACACAACACCTGAAAAAGAAACTTCTGAATGCAAAAAACTACACGATAGCTCAGTAGCAGGAACTTCTCCAGGAAATTTCCGGAAACCGCTAAAAGTGAATTTCAAACAGCCATCACCCAGGCCGATGCCATCCTTGAAAATGCTTCTGCCACCCAGCAACAAATTGATGAGGCTGTTAACAAGCTTGATATGGCCATGGAAACTTCGAATCGAAGGAAATTCAGGAATCGTCCTTATCACAGATTGCTGTTGCCGATGTTAAAGCAACCCGTCGCACCAGGATATTGTATGGGAATATGAAGCTTCTTTCGGGTACGAAAACATTTTTTGGCCATCAGGATGCCACCGGTTATGGAGTTGGCTGGAGTAACGACGACGACCGCTCCGATGTAAAAGATGTTTGTGGTTCTTACCCGGCATTGGGTGCATGGGGTGTTTCGGGAATAGCTGCCGGTCAGGATTACAGCCGCGATAAATACCGGGTCGAGAAATTCTACAATCTCGGAGGACTAAACACTTTCGAATTGGCAACTGTGCCGATCCTTACGATGGGAAGTTTTACCAGAACGAACTTACCTCAGGAAGAAACATTGTTGCCGATATACTGCCGGGAGGCCCAAAAAATGCCTGGTTTAAGTCACAACTAAAGAACCTTGCCGTTTATTTCAAAGATCTGAAAGGCACAAATGGTGAGTCGGTTCCTGTTATTTTCCGCCCCTGGCACGAGCACACCGATAACTGGTTCTGGTGGGGAACCGGCAATTGCACCAAAGAACAATATATCGACTTATGGAAGTTTACAAAAGTATACCTGAACGACAGCTGTCAGGTTCATAACCTTTTGGTTGCTTATTCGCCCGATCGTTTTTCCACAAAAACAGCTTACATGGAACGATGGCCGGGCGATGATATTGTCGATATCCTTGGCTTTGATGATTACTGGGATTTGCGTCACAATAATACCGATATGGCTGCTTTCACAAACAGTTTAACTCTTTTAGGTGAAATGGCCGACGAAAAAGGAAAAGTCTGCGCCCTTACCGAGGTGGGACAGGAAAAAATCGAAACCCTGAACTGGTATACCCAAACACTCCTGAATGGAATTCTCACAAACAATAAAACCAAAAAGGTTATTTATGCCTGTGTTTGGAGAAATGCCAGTACCACCCATCATTATGCCCCTTACCCGGGTCATCCTGCAGCAGATGATTTTGTCAGCTTCTATAATCACGATTTTACAGTTTTTATGAATAATGTTCCCGAACTTTATGAGTCGCTTCAAACAACATCCACAGGTTGGGAAAAACATGAACAGGAAAAAACGGATGTAAAAATATTTCCAAATCCTACATCAGGATTGGTAAAATTTTCGGAAATTAATGTTGACGCTGATGTCGAGATTTACAATGCAGGAGGACGGTTAATTCTTCAGAAAGAAAATACTGAGTTTATTGACCTTTCACCTTTTGCTGATGGTATTTATTTATTAAAGATCACAAATAAGAATGGCGACAAGGTAAATAAAAAGGTTCTGCTTTGCCGGAATAAGTAAAAATGATATTCAATTTACAATGGTGCATTTACAATGTGTTTCTCAATTATTTCTCCGTGCCATTCTGTGTGGTTTAAATAACACACAGAACCATGGAGATTTACATGTGGAGATAAAATATATATATGAATTGTCCTTGATCCGGAATGATTATCGATCAGGATGAACAATTCATCATGACGAACAGGCAGGTTCAAAACAAACTTTTTAATAAATTTTGTACGATGAAAAAATCGAAAATCATTTTAGCTGCTAACTTTTCCTTGTTTGTTCTTTTATTTCTATTGCCTGTATTTACAGTTCAGGCACAAAAAGATTCCAGGGCATCGTGGCATATCATAACACGGAAGGGCGACCAGCTTTTCGAAGGCGAAAAACCTTTTCGTTTCATGGGGCTTGCCGCTCCCAATATCCAGCAAAACGAGTCGCAGATCAGAACCGACAGAACCAATCGCTTTCCTGATGAGTATGAAATCCGCGATATTTTGGATGGTATTCGTCGTGTAGGCGGCCGTGCCACTCGTACTTTCTCGCTCTCTGTTTATTCGCCCGATGATAAAGGAATGCCTGTTTATATCAGCGGCTACAGGCAATATAACGAAGAAGCCTTTCGCTGCCTCGACCGTGTAATAGCTCTTAGCCACGAATACGATGTACGTTTGATAATCCCCTTTATTGCTTCACAGTCGTTTGGTGGTATCAGAGGTGTCGATGAGTTTTCGGCACTTGCCGGTAAACCCAGGGGTTCTTTTTGGACCGATCCCGGCGTAAAGGAAGACTTCCGTCATTTTCTCCGCTTTATACTAAATCGTAAAAATACCGTAAACGGACTGTTGTATAAGGACGATCCGGCCATTCTTGCATGGCAACTTGGCAATGAGTTTGGCAGCTACCCTGGCGACAGAGGCTTAAAATACGACGAATGGTCGCCGCTGATCCTCGACTGGAGTCTCGAAATGGCTGCCTTCATTAAAAAAGAAGACCCTAACCATTTGATTATGGAAGCAGGCGGCGCCGATCGCGAAAAGCTCATTGCCGATCCAAACATCGATGTTATCAGCGATCATCTCTACGAATACTGGAACAGGATGGGAGGGCGACCTTGGCAGTTGGCTCCTATTGCCACCGAATCGTACAACCAGTGCAAAGGTCGCAAACCATTGATGGTAGACGAATTTGGCCTGGGTTCGACGGATAATCTCAGGGAATTGATGGAGGTAATCAGAGAAACCAATATAGTTGGCGGTTTGCTTTGGAGTATCCGCAGTCACCGCCGCGACGGGGGTTGGTATTACCATAACGAAGGTGGCACACCAGTCAACTCCTTTCATGTTCCGGGATTTTCATCAGGTTTTGTTTATGAAGAGACCCGCATGCTTGATTTGCTTCGTACGTATGCCTATTCCATCAGGGGCGAGCAGGTGCCGCCGGTACAAAAACCAAGTCAACCTCCGGTGCTGATGAGTAAAGGAGAAGGTTTTACCTGGCGTGGATCCACAGGCGCGGCCTATTATATCATGGAACGTGCGGAATCGGCTACAGGTCCCTGGGCAATTCTTGCAACCGGGCTCGAGGATGCTGTAATAGCCGATGTCAAAACATTTGAACCTTCTGAAGAAGCAAGTGAGGCGCTCATCCTATATTATGATGCATCGAAAATAGCCGGTAAAACATATTATTACCGAATAAAAGGTGCCAATGTAGCTGGCGAAACCGGATATTCAAACATTCTGACTATAAAGTAAGCTTTTTACAGTCTTGTGAATTAGTGACTCAATAAAAAACAGCAGGATAATTATTTTAATAAAAATTGACATACATTGCATCACCAGATCGTTATGGTGAGCTGATTTATCATCGTTGCGGTACAGCAATTTGAAACTTCCAGGTAAATGGACACTGCATCAGTTCCGGTTTGCGGGTTTGCAACACGGAAACATTGTGGCTGGTTTCGATGTGAAAAGCGATCCGCGGGTGTTTCAAAATAAGGCAGAAAATTGGAGCTACAAGCCCCATTGAGCCTGGTTCGAAAACAAAAAATAGCGAATTACGATCCACTTAATAACTACTACGATGAGAAAAAAAATTCAGTACTTGTGTTTGGGCTTCATTTTCTGCACTTTGCCTTTTCTAACAGCACAGCTTCCTGCTGGTTATAAGGGGAAACCCTATAAGGATTCTGTATACAAAGGAGGCCCGCAGGTAATTCCCGGAAGGATAGAACTTGCTTATTACGATTTGGGGGGAGAAGGAATTGCCTACCACGATGTAACACCCGAAAATGAAGGTTCGAAACTGAACCGCGAGGTTCACGATTACGGCAGCCACTTGCGTCCGGGGATCTCTGCTTACATCGCTTTCTTCCGCGAAAAGGAAGGTGTCGACATTTCATATACAAAAGACTGGGCCGATTTCAATCATCCCAACAAGGTCGACCCAAAAGTCAACCAATTGTATATTGGTTGGCAGGAGGATGGCGAATGGACAAATTATACTGTCGACATAAAAGCCCCGGGCAAATACCGCATCGTTACTGTTTATGGTAACGACGACAACCAGTCGACCCTTTGGCTCAACAACCAGAAAATTGTTGATTTAAAATTACCGCGCAGGTACCGGAAACTGGCACATCTGGGACCAGGCAACCATTGGCGAAGTAACCTTTACACAAACAGGCCTGAACTTACTCACATTAAAATACAATAAGGGATCGAACCTGGCATACCTTGATTTTATAAGAGTTCACGAACCAGACAAACAATCAAATCTCCAAAATATGAGTAATACAACTACCAAAGAAAAAATCGAAGCTATCATTGAAACTGCGGGAAAACTGATTCCTTCAACCAATGCTATGCCTCAGAATTCATGGTCGGATGGGAATGTGGCCATCTGCATCATCGACGAAGCTGGTAATATCTACGGGAAACTTTATGGAAAAGATAAGGTGAAAAACCGACGCACTTACGACCTCGCCTGGAAAAAAGCCAGTCAGGTATGGATTACCGGTTTGAAAACAGGTGAATTTGAGAAAAAAGTATTCAATGGCGAATTGAAAGAAGGCGATTTTGGTATCCAGGCACCCGATTTTATTGGCTGGCAAGGCGGCCAACCCATTGTTCTAAAGGATGGTACCAGGCTTGCTGTTGGCTTCAGCGGATTTTCAGGCGAAAGCGATCTGGAAATTGTGGTGAAGGCCATTGAGGAACTGGGTATTTAAGAGGAAGTAGTTTTCAGCTGAGGAGAAAAAATTTTCTACTGTGAAAAATTAATTCCCTGGTGTGAAAAATAAATTGTCACCGCAGGAAAATAAAAAGGGCCAGAACTTCTGCTCCGGCCCTTTTAGCTTTTTTAACTGACTAAAAACTATACCAATCTTTGAAATCCGATTTCTTATATTTCATCGCCGAAACCTGGCGTTTCATTTTCACATTACCTGCATACATAATGTAATACATAACAGGGATCAGAATTAAGGTAAGGAATGTTGCGAAAGACAAACCAAAGATGATTGTCCACGAAAGTGGTCCGAAAAAGGCTACGTTATCCCCACCAAAGTGAATATGTGGTTGGAAGCTTTCGAACAGACCAATGAAGTCGATATTGAAACCAATGGCAAGTGGCACAAGACCCAGGATAGTGGCAGTTGCAGTTAACATAACCGGTGTGATACGGGTTTTACCAGCCTGAATAATAGCATCGCGAGTCTTAAGGCCACGTTCTTTCAGGATATCAGTAAACTCTACAAGTAAAATACCGTTTCGGACTACAATACCCGCCAGTGCAACCATTCCCATACCAGTCATGATAATCGAAATGTCCATACCGGTGATGATAAACCCAAGCATTACCCCGATAATACTAAACAATACCTCAATGATAATGATGAACATCTTCCCAAACGAGTTGAACTGTGTAACCAGAATAAACAGGATGAGACACAAGGCGAGCATAGATGCCATGCCCAGAAATGCCATCGTTTCGAGCTGATCTTCCTGTTCCCCGGTAATTTTAATGTCAACCTGGTCCGATTTCTTGAAATTTGGTAAAGCATCTTCCACCTGGGCAATGATTTCGTTGGCATTGTACCCCGTAACCACGTTAGAAGATATTGTTACTATACGTTTGGAATTCTTTCGGTTAATACCACTGTAAGAGTTCAGATAAGTTACCTTGGCCAATGCCGAAAGCGGAATTTGTTTCAGTTGCCCGGAACTCAAATCCATAAAAGTAATTTTTGTATTGAGCAGCTTATCCAGATTTGTACGCTGATCGTACTGATAACGCACCTGAATAGGGTATTGATCTTCCCCGTCACGAAATTTTGAAGCTTCACTTCCATAAATAGCTGTTCTAAGCTCCATCCCGATCTGACCGGTTGAAATGCCCTCCCGGTTAGCCCTCACGCGATCCACCTCAATAACTACTTCGGGTTTGTTCTCGTCAAAGTCCGTTTTAAGTTCTTCTATACCCGGAATCTGCAACGAATCGATAAACCGGATGAATCTGTCGGAAGTAGTGGTTAATTCATCAAAATCATCGCTGGTAACTTCAATGTTAATTGGTTTGCCTGTAGGAGGACCTCCGGCAGGTTTATCTACGGTAATCTCGGCTCCCGGAATGTTTTTAACAGTATCACGGATAAGATTCATATAGGCAGCGGTGCTCTTGCCGCCACGTTTCGAAAATTCTACGAAGTTAACCGTGACTTTCCCCTTGTTTGGAATAGCATTCCCGATATCAAAATCGTTATCCGAAGCTCCTTTGGCTACGTTCGAAATTACCGATTCTACTAGGGGATTATCTTTTCCAACGATTTTCATCACTCTTCTTTCCACTTCGCTGGTAATGGAATCGGTAACTTTAACATCCGTACCAACAGGAAGTTTTATAAGTGTGTAGATGGCATTGGGCTCCATATCTGGAAAGAAAACCACCTTTGGAGGGAAAGCTCCCATGATAAGGAATGTGAAGAACAGTAAACCTGTGGTTCCAAAAAGAATATAATAGGGACGGCGTTTTTCGAGTACCCAGCTTAAGAATCTTTCGTACCTGTCGAGAGTCTTTGGTATAAGGTAATGCTGAAAATGAAGGATAGCTTTGTATCCCCAGAAATTATGTACAATAAAAGATACTGCAATAAACAATACCAGGTTGGCAAAACCATGCCATCCGAACATATGGAACACTACTCCCAAACCGGCAATAATACCCCCGGTGGTAAAAATACGTTTCCTGCTTAGCTTTTGAATATCTTCCTCATGTGGTTTCATAATGATACGGCAAACACAGGGTTGATAATATAAGCTACAAAAAGAGAAGCAATAAGAGTGATTATAATGGTTACCGGAATAAACATCATAAATTTACCGATAACACCAGGCCAGAATGCAAGCGGAAAGAAGGGAGCAAGTGTTGTTAGAGTTCCTGATAAAATAGGTACAAATACTTCGCCTGCCGCAAACTTAGCTGCTGTAGCAACGTCCATATTCGATTTTTTAACGATGCGGTGTGTGTTTTCTATCACCACAATGGCATCGTCAACAACAATTCCGAGTGCAAAAATAAACGAGAACATAACAAGCATGTTCATGGTAAAATCGATACCCGGCATAACAATATAGGCCAGAGCCATTGACAGAGGTACCGATAACCCGACGAAGATTGCATTGGTAAGTCCCATGAAGAACATCAGTACTATAGTAACCAGAACAAAACCAATGATAATGGTGTTGTTAAGATCTTTTAAGGTTGTTCTGGTATACTGCGACTGGTCTCCTGTGATACCAATATTCAGGTTTTTAGGAAATTTTGTTTGCTTTCAGGTTATCTGTAATTTCTTTAATTTTATCGGATGCATCAAGTAAGTTCTGGCCTCCTTTTTTTGATAACATTCAAGGTAATAACATTTTCGCCATTCATACGGGCGTAGCTTTCCTTCTCGGCATAAGTATCCTTAACTTCGGCGATATCTTTGAGATATACTTTGGATCCACGCGCTGAGCTAATGACTATGTTTTTTATGGATTCAATATCATTAAATTCGCCCACAACACGAATAGAGCGGCGCATTCCCTGCATATCAATTCCACCGCTCGAAACGGTTACGTTTTCATTGGTAATTTGCCCGGTAACATCGTTAAACGAAAGACTGGCAGCCTGGAGTTTGTACATGTCAACATTCACCTGAATTTCGCGATCGAGGGCACCAACAATTTCCACGCGGGTAATTTCTTTAAGCCCTTCGATACGGTCCTGCATCAGCTCGGCATATTCTTTTAGCTTATCGAGCGAATATTTTCCCGAAAGGTTGATATACATGATCGGAAGTTGCGAAAGGTCAATATCGGATACATCAGGACCCGACAAGATATCCTGCATCGGTAAATCCACCTTTGCTTTATCCACCTCATCTTTAACCTTTTGTTTGGCATCTGCAACCTCAACATCTGTTTGAAATTCCACAACAATTACAGAAAAGTCCTGAACCGAACTGCTGGTGATATTTTTTACTCCGCTGATAGATTTCAGTTTCTTCTCCAGAGGCTTTGTAATTAAATTCTCGATATCGGTAGGAGAAGTTCCAGGGTATACGGTATTGATCAATATCTGCGGAATAACAATTTCGGGATACTGCTCCTTGGGGATGCTGTTATAGCTGAATATCCCGAAGATGGAGATGATTACGGCAAGCACATAAATACTTGTCCTGTTATCAATACTCCAACTTGTAGGTTTGAATTCTTTAAATTTCTTTTCCATTTTTTAAAGTATACTTTGTGGATGCTTAGAGTTTAATTTCTTCTCCGTCTTCGAGATCGAGGTATCCGGCATTGATAATTTTATCACCAGTTTTCAATCCTTCGGTAATTTCGATCATACCATTGTAGCTCTGTCCCTGTTCT
>JAAUTT010000026.1 GCA_012031335.1 Bacteroidales bacterium
ATCAGTTTTAGTTTTGCTCACATTTTTTATCTTAACAGAATTTCTCTGATATTGACGTTAATTCAGGGATTCTATCTTGCCTATTTGTATTTTAAAACACAGAATTTCATTTTCGTAGCCTTACTTCATAGTTTTTATGGTGTATTAGTATTCACAGTGGGCCTTGGCCAATATTTCTGGGTGGGAATGGAAGAATATATTTAACTATCACAAATAAATTCTCATATCCATTTATTTCTAATAATTATATCTTTACCACCGGATATAAAAAACATGCATGAATTGTAAATGATCCGAAAAGAGCATCAACAGGGATATACAAATCATCATGGATTTTCCATTTGACCTTGAACTTTTAACTTTGAACACATGAAATGTCCATGATCCGAAATGATCTCCAATCAGGAATGAACAAATCATCATGGCGTATTCCATACAACCTTTAAAATAAATTTTTACGAATGAAATACAACTTTTTACTAACAACCGCATTATTGTTTATTTCCTATCCTCGGTGGTTTCACAACCAGTATCTGAAGGATATAAGTTTACAATGCAAAAGCAAATTCCTGCCACCCCGGTGAAAAACCAAAACCGTACAAATACCTGCTGGAGTTTTTCGGCTGTCAGCATGCTCGAGTCGGAACTCATCAAGGCTAACAAAGGTGAATACGATTTATCGGAAATGTTTATCGTTTATCATAATTACCTCAGAAAAGCCGACAAGTTTGTTCGTATGCACGGTACTGTAGAATTTGCCGGTGGTGGAGAAAATAACGATGTTACGGATGTAATGAAAACTCTTGGTCTGGTGCCCGAAAGTGTTTTTTCGGGGTTAAAACCGGGAGAAACCGGACACAATCATATGGAAATGGATAAGGTATTAAAAAGTTACATGGAGGAAATAGTTAAGAATGGTACTCAGCCACTATCACCCGTATGGATGAATGGTTTCGAGGGAATCTTAAAATCTTACCTTGGTAACTTACCAACCCAGTTTACCTATCAGGGCAAGCAATTTACTCCCGAATCATTTTCGACATCGTTGGGTATAAATCCAAATGACTATATCATGGTTTCGTCTTTTACACATCACCCGTTTTACGAAACTTTTATCCCGGAACTGCCCGATAACTGGTCGTGGGGTAAGGCTTACAATGTTCCACTCGATGAATTTCAGTCTATCGTAGACAATGCTCTTAATACGGGATACTCTATTGCATGGGCAAGCGATGTGAGCGATAAGGGATTTAATTTTAAACAGGGGGTAGCTATAGTTCCCGATTTTGATGAGAAAAAAGCTACTCAGTCCGATTGGGATAAGGCTTTTGCATCACCGGCAAAAGAAAAACAGATTACCCAGGAATTACGCCAGGTCGATTTTGATAATTATTCCACCACAGACGATCATGGTATGCATATCACAGGATTAGCTACCGATCAATCCGGAAATAAGTATTATTATGTCAAAAATTCGTGGGGAACAGAAAACCCGTATAAGGGTTATATTTATGTTTCAGGAGCATTTTTCAAATTGAGAACTACTGTTATTTTTCTTAACAAGAACGGTATTCCTGAAGTGCTCCGAAAAAAAATGGGGGTTTAACCTTTTCAAAATAAAATGGATGGCAAAAATTAAGATTGGTTTGGTTCAAATGGCATGTTCGGATAATAAAACAGAAAATATTTCCAAAGCCAGAAAAAAGATAAAGGAGGCAGCTTTAGGAGGCGCCCAAATCGTTTGTCTGCAGGAACTGTTTTCTTCCTTATATTTTTGTGATGTGGAAGAACATGCCAATTTTAACCTGGCTGAGCCTGTTCCGGGTCCAACTACAGAAGATTTTCAGGTGCTGGCACGCGAATTAAATGTTGTTATTATTGCTTCTCTGTTTGAAAAGCGTGCACCAGGGTTGTATCATAATACCACCGCCGTTATTGATGCCGATGGTTCTTATCTTGGCAAATATCGTAAACAGCACATTCCCGATGACCCCGGATATTATGAAAAATTTTATTTTACTCCCGGCGATGATGGTTATCGCACTTTTCGTACAAAATATGCTAACATCGGAGTGCTGATCTGCTGGGATCAATGGTATCCCGAAGCTGCCAGAATTACAGCCTTAAAAGGTGCAGAAATACTATTTTATCCAACAGCCATCGGTTGGGATGTTACTGAGACGGATGAAGTGAATAGGGAACAGTTTCAGGCCTGGCAAATCATTCAACGTTCGCATGCTATTGCTAATGGAGTTCATGTGGTAAGTGTAAACCGGGTAGGGAAGGAGGCCGGTCAGCAATTCTGGGGAGGCTCCTTTGTTGCCAATCCTTTCGGCACCATCCTTTACCAGGCACCTCACACCGCGGAGGAAGTTCATGTTCAGGAAATAGATACCGAACTTACCGGACATTACCGATCGGTATGGCCTTTCCTTCGTGATCGCCGTATCGATACCTATGAGCCAATTATTAAAAGATATCTGGAATAATTTTATTTTCATTAATTTATAGATGACGCCAAAAGAATCAGGATACCGGTTTCCGGCCGAATGGGAAAAACATGTGGCTACCTGGCTTACTTACCCGCATAACGAAGCTTCTTTCCCGGGAATGATGGACAGGATATATAATTCTTACCTGCAATTTATCAAAGCCATCGTCAAAAGTGAAATTGTACGTATCAATGTTCCCGATTTGACCTATAAGCAACAACTTGTAGATCAGTTAAAGGAATTTCGTATCGATGATGAAAGGGTTGAGATATTTATTCATCCCAGCGACGATGTATGGTGTCGCGATCATGGACCTTGTTTTGTTATCAACAATAATAATCCAAACCGAAAAGCCATTGTTAACTGGGGGTTTAATGCTTGGGGTGGTAAATATCCTTATGAGAATGATAATAATATTCCTTTAAAGGTTGCCGCTCATTATGGTTATCCTGTTTTTACGCCCGGAATTATCATGGAAGGCGGGTCTATAGATGTAAACAGTAAAGGCACATTGCTAACAACAACAGCTTGTTTGCTGAATAAAAACCGAAATCCTCAATTGTCGCAAGACCAGATTGAAATCTTTCTGATGCGGTATTATAATGTTGAACAGATTGTTTGGCTTGGGGATGGAATAGCAGGGGATGATACTGATGGTCATGTTGACGATATAACGCGCTTTGCCAGTGATAATGTTATTGTGACAGCTGTGGAAGTAAATCGGAATGACGAAAACTACCAGCCATTGCAGGATAATCTGAAACAATTGAAGAAATTGCGCCTGATTGATGGTAAACAACCTGATATTGTTGAAATTCCTATGCCCGATCCGGTTTATTATGAGGGTAACCGGTTACCTGCTTCATATGCTAATTTCTATATTACAAACGAAGGGCTGATAGTTCCTAATTTCCGCTGTAAAAATGATGATAAGGCTATGTTATTGCTTCAGGAATGTTTTCCGGGGAAGGAAATAACAGGTATCGATTCGAAAGATATTGTCTGGGGTTTTGGAAGTTTTCACTGCCTGAGTCAGCAGGAACCTGAATAATCAAAAACTTATAAAAATAGAAAAGAGCTCACCTTGTAAGGGGAACTCTTTTCTTCTATAGCTTTTAAATCAATTATTGCATGTTATATTGGCGAATGAAGAATTCCAACAATGCCATTCATTGTTAGTATATATAACAGACGACTTTATACGTCCTTCTTTTGTTGTCTTGTTCCATTCAATATTGATATAATCGTCATGTGTTTTACCATAAATGGTATAATAGGTGTCGTAAAGCAGATCGTCTTTGGTTCCGTATTCAATATAACCGCCGGCAGCAGGGTCATTTGTTTTTACATATGTGTACTTCAGAGTTCCTCCGTTTTCGCCTTCTTTTGTCCAGTTTATTTTCAATAGGGGATTGGTATTAACCGGATTTTCATTTAACAACCACCATCCGCCAGTTTGGTCCAAGGCAGATGCTCCCGTAAACCAAAGGAAATCAGCACTTGTATTGCCCGACTTTGTAGTAGATATATACATCTTCCATTCAACAGAGTCGGTAACAATTTTCCCCTGAAGTTTTGCATTGATCGTGAGAGAGTCTGTTCCTACCTTAAATTTCCATTCCCAGGTATTATTATCAATATAACTGGCCTTTTGCTCGGTGGCTTTCTGAAATGCAACAACCGGGATTGCACAATTAGCATAAAGGATAATATTCCAGTACGAAACACTTAATACAGAATACTGCCAGTTGGTTATCAGAATTGAGCCATTTTTTTTACTGCTGAAACTGCTGAAATCCATAATCATGCTACCTGTTGGCGGGAGGTCGGGCGATTTTTCATGTTCATCCTTTTTACAGGAATTTAAGAGAAAAATAGCTGATAATATCACCAGAAGTGAAATTGCTGAGATTTTTTTTCCGTTTATCATGGGTAAAAATTTAACTTTATTAAAAACGGAGAATTGGGAAAAATGTTACAGGTTATAATATAAATTTGATTTCCAAACAATTAATATACCGTTTCACTTGTACAATTCACTGGTTATATGCAATTCCCGAAAGAAATCAGCAATTTTCCCTGTTGCTTCTTCAAAATACTGATGTCCTTTTTCCGGTGTGGAAGCCTCCGGATTTCCAATACCGGTATCATCAGTTACTTTGGTCCATGCCCGGGGAGCCCACATCCACCCTCATTACGTGCTTTAAAAACCAGTTCGCGGGCTTTGCCGTTTCCCGCTTCACTTAATGGCAATACAAGATGCGGAAAAAGATACATCATTAAACTGGTTTCCATTTCTCCGGCATGCTCTCCTGTATCTTCAAAAATTGTACTTGCCCTGAGAACCTGATACCAGTTTACCTGACAAATAAATACATCGGCGTATTTGCCCTGTAATTGACGGATTATCTGCTTAAAGTCATTCCCTCCATGCCCGTTAAAAACAACCAGTTTCTTCACTCCATGAGGTCGAAGGGATTCAATTATATCTTCGAGTATGCTTGTTTGTGTGGATGGATTCATGTTAATGGTTAGCGGAATGTCGAGCTGACCAGTATTCACGCCAAAGGGAATAACCGGGAGTACTGTAACAGGAACATTCATAATTGCTGCCTTACGTGCAGACTCTTCAGCAAATGCCTGAGAAAGATAATTGTCCGTACCATATGGCAAATGATAATTATGGGCTTCGGTAGCACCCCATGGAACAATAGCAATGTCGGGAATGGGAAAATTTTCTTTGCTGTATTTTGCCTCGTAAAGTAAATGCTGAAATTGTGACATATAATTTATATTATTGGTTAAACACCATACTTTTTTTGTTAAAAATAGAACATATAAACCGGATTCTCCTGAACCTGAACAAAAACTTTTCACAAATTGCAGGAAATTAATTCCAGATCTTTTATGGTAAAACAATTTTGATATAATGCTTATTTCAGGTGTTTGAGAACAGATTATCGTATTCGCCGGAGAATAGCATGACAAATCCATATTTTCCTTAATTTTCTCTTTTACTTAAAAACTTCGTGATCTTAAATTGCTATATTTGAAAAACTGGATAAGTAATCCGCTACCTTTTCGAAAGGTTAACTGGAATGATTAAAAATAAACAGATTCATCGGCTTTTTTTGGGTATTCCTTATAATTTATTATACTTGTTCCGGTTATTAAATGGGTTTCTTCTCAATACCACAAACAGAACCACTTTTAAACAAAATTTGCCTGTTTTTATTTTATTGAGAAACGTGAGAAGTTGGGTGCAGAAATTGCACTGTAATGTGATTGATTTTGATTTAAGTTATTATGTTGATTCTGCAACGGTTATTTGTTTTTATATCATTACTTGTTCTCTCAATAAGGGTTTTTTGTGGTAGTCCTGAAAATGCTCCCTCAACCAAAGCTCCGGGATCTCCATATACTTTAAATAATACACCCTGGGCCGATTCCGTTTTTAATAACCTCACCCTCGATGAACGTATAGCCCAATTGTTTATGGTGGCTGCATTTTCAAATAAAGACAGGAAACATGAGGAAGAAATTGCCAATCTGGTTTCGAAATACAATATTGGCGGAATAATCTTTTTCAGGGAACTCCTGTAAAACAGGCCAGCCTTACTAATTATTATCAAACAAAGGCAAAAACCCCATTGGTTATTGCTATGGATGCCGAATGGGGGTTAGGAATGCGACTTGATTCCACCATCGATTTCCCCCGTCAGATGATGCTTGGCGCCGTTCAAAATCCTGATATGATTTATGAGATGGGCGAAAATATTGCCTGGCAACTTAGGCGAATGGGTGTACATATTAATTTTGCTCCTGTTGTGGATATCAATAACAACCCCGATAATCCTGTTATCAGCAATCGTTCTTTCGGAGAGGACCGCCAACTGGTATCTTCACTTTCAATGGCTTATATGATGGGTTTGCAAAACCATCATATCTTTGCAGTTGCAAAGCATTTTCCAGGTCATGGCGATACCAATTCGGATTCACATTTTGATCTTCCCGTTATTAATAAAGAATTTAGCAGGATCGATTCTATTGAGCTGTATCCTTTTAAACATCTCATTGCCGGAAATCTCGGCGGAATAATGATTGCTCACCTTAATATTCCCAGTCTTGATAGTACTTCCGGACTTCCTGCCACATTATCAAAAAAATAGTAACAAATCTGCTAAGAGATTCCTTAAAGTTCGATGGCTTGGTATTTACCGACGCCCTGAACATGAAAGGTGTAACCAATTTTTTCAAAAACGGCGAAGCCGAAGTGAAAGCTCTTGAAGCTGGAAATGATATTCTGGTTATGTCGGATGATATTCCTCTTGCTATTTCGAAAATTAAGCAGGCCATCATCACCGGACGAATTACGGAGGCTCAGATTAACGAATCGTGTAAAAAGGTTTTAATTTTAAAAGAGTGGGCTGGCTTGAACAGGAACGAAGAAATTTCTTTACTAAACCTTGTAAAGGATTTAAACAATCCGCAGGCTAACCATCTCAATCGAACGATTGTTGAAAATGCGCTTACGGTAGTAAAAAACAACAACGATTTGATTCCGGTAAAAAACCTAGAATCTTCCAGAATTGCCGTAGTAACTATTGGCAGTGAAGTAGAGAATGAGTTCGATCAAACGGTTGGACTTTATGCTGAAGTTGATAATTTTTATCTCGGAAAAAAGGCAAATGCCGAAACTGTTACAAGCCTGATTAATAATTTGAGTAATTATAATCTCATAATAGTTGGGGTTATGAATACCAATTTCAACCCCAAAAGGAATTATGGCGTTATCGGAAATGCTATGGACTTTCTAAACAGGTTATCTCAGCGCGATAAAACAATATTAACTGTTTTTGCTCCACCATACTTTTTAAACAGAATAGAAAACCTGAAAGGTTATAAATCCATTATTGTATCGTACGAAGACAATCCTGTTACCAGGGAATGTGCTGCACAGCTTATTTTTGGCGGTATAACTGCCAAAGGAGTGCTTCCCGTAACGGCAGCACCTGGTATTGAATTTAAACATGGATTATCCACTGACCAGCCTAGCCGTTTAAAATACTCAGTTCCCGAAGCGGTTAAAATTAATTCAAACTACCTTCAAAAAATTGATAGTATAGTTAACGATGCTATTCTTAAAAAAGCAATGCCTGGTTGTCAGATATTGGCGGCAAAGGATGGAACAGTTTTTTATCATAAGGCTTTTGGCTATCACACTTACGACAGTATCCGCAAGGTTGTGCTGACTGATATTTACGATATTGCTTCTATTACCAAAGTGGCAGCTACTTTGCCTTCAATTATGAAACTATATGAAGCCGGGTCGTTTAAAACTACAAAATCCTTGTCCGATTATCTTCCTGAACTTAAAAAAACAAATAAGAGCGAAATTTTGATGATTGATATTCTTACCCATCAATCCAGACTTCAAACATATATTCCATTTCATCTCAGCTTGCTGTTGCCTTTAAATAAATCGGAGAAACGGGTGCCCAAAGAATTTTTTGTTAATCATAATGTTAAACTGGGATACTCTTATCTGGCAAATAACTCTAGGCGTTACAAACCAGGATATTTATCCGATACCGCTAGTTTTACTTTTGGTAATCAGGTGTGCGATAGTTTATTTGTATTAACTTCTTTTGAAGATACTATTTTTAGCCGTATATCAAGTTCCAGCCTTCTAACAAATAAGGAGTATCGATATAGTGATCTAAACTTTATTTATCTGTACAAGGTTTTCAATTCGATAAGCACTATACCCTTACACGAATATACTCGTCAGAATTTTTATACCCATCTGGGTGCAAAAACTCTTGGCTATTGGCCTTTGCTGCGTTACGACAAGAATCGGATTGTTCCGACCGAACTGGACCTCACATTCAGGCAGCAACTTATTCATGGATATGTTCACGACCAGATTGCATCATTAATGGGTGGTGTAAGCGGGCATGCGGGATTGTTTTCGAATGCCAACGATTTGGCTAAACTCTTTCAGATGTATTTGAACGGAGGAACCTATGGTGGCGAGAAATATTTCGAAAAACTACTTTCGACTATTTCAATTCCACACCATTCATTGCAGGAGGAAACAGGCGTGGACTGGGTTTTGATAAACCCGAGCTGAATCCTTTAAAACAGGGGCCTACCTGTTATTGTGTTTCACCAAAAAGTTTTGGCCACTCAGGGTTTACTGGTACTTTTGCCTGGGCCGATCCCGAAACTGGTTTACTTTATATTTTTTTATCCAATAGGGTATATCCTTCTTCTGAAAACAATAAAATCACTGAAATGAGCATCAGGTCTAAAATACTGGAAGTACTTACTGAAAGTATCAAAGTAAAGGATACTGATGAAAGTCTGGTGGAGGTAAAATAAAAATCACTGCCGGCAATCAAATTAATCCTTAATAGCAATTACATTTTGAAGGCAGACAGTGATTTTATAAAAATTTATTTCTTTTCGAAAGCTGCATCAAAAGCCACTTGCGAAGGTTTGAAATCGAGATTTTTTACAAAATCGCAGGCCTCGGCAGCACCATGCTCACGATCCATGCCCGAATCTTCCCATTCTACAGATAAAGGTCCTTTATAGGCAAAATGATTTAAAGCCCTGATGATTTCTTCGAAATTGATACAACCACGTCCAAGACTCCTGAAATTCCAATATCGGCGGGGATCGCCGAAACTCAAATGCCCGCCAAAAACACCAGCACTACCTGGTGTTTCCCGCCAGTATACATCCTTCATATGTACGTGGAAAATCCTGTCGCTGTATTTGTTGATAAATTCAACATAGTCAACACCCTGATAACCTAAATGGCTGGGATCGTAATTGAAACCGAATGCAGGATGATAATTCAAAGCCTTCAGGGCTCTTTCGGCAGTAACAATATCAAAGGCTATTTCTGTAGGGTGCACCTCAAGGGCAAATTTCACGCCTATCTTCTGAAACTCATTTAATATCGGTCTCCAGGCATTCGCAAAATCAGAAAATCCTTTTTCAATCATTTCTTCCGAAACCGATGGAAATGAATATAAAAGGTGCCATATTGAACTTCCTGTAAATCCATTTACAATATCTACACCGAGCCGTTTCGCTGCATGGGCTGTAGCAATTATTTCGGCGGCTGCCCGTTGACGGACTCCTGCAGGATTACCATCGCCCCAGACATAATCCCGGGAGGATGGATTTGTGGCGCTCATCAATATTATCACAAACTGCCTGACCAACCAGGTGGGTTGAAACAGCAAAAACCTTCAGTCCATATTTATCAAGGGTTTTTCTGTGATTTTTACAATACTCGTCATTGGCTTTATTTACTTCAAAATGATTTCCCCAGCAGGCAAGCTCAACTCCGTCGTAGCCAAATCCTTTTGCTTTCTGGCAAATGACTTCAAAATCGAGATCGGCCCATTGGCCTGTAAAAAGTGTTACCGGACGTGCCATATTATTATTTTAAAGTTATTTTATAATTCAATTTTCATTCGGGCCATTTAACCCATTTCTGTTTTTCATCATAGCCAGCCTGAACAACGGCATCGATAAACTGCATTCCGCGAATACCATCTTCCACATTTGGGAAGTCAAGCCATTCGGGTTGAGGGGCTGTGCCATTTATTTTTGCTCTGAGGGTAAGGGAGAAATTGCGGTAAATATTGGCAAATGCTTCGAGAAAACCTTCAGGGTGACCTCCAGGTGTACGTGTGTTGTGTTTGGCAACATTGCTCATAAATCCAGTACCGGTGCGAACCATTTCTGTTGGGCGGTCTATCCATTTTATCCATAGAGTATTAGGTTCGTGCTGGAACCAGTCCAGGCCGCCTTTATCGCCATAAACACGGATTCGAATCGCATTCTCTTCACCAGCTGCAATTTGAGTGGCCATTAATACACCTTTAGCTCCATTGTCGAATCTGAGCAAAACAGCACCGTCATCATCCAGTAAACGACCAGGAACAAAAACATTCAATTCAGCACAAACTTCGGTTGTTTTTAAACCGGTAATATACTCGGCCAAATGATGTGCATGTGTACCTATATCGCCCATACAACCGGCTTTCCCCGATTTTTTAGGATCGGTACGCCACGATGCCTGGGCGTTACCTGCATCTTCGAGTTTAGATGAAAGCCATCCTTGAGGATATTCGACAAATATTTTACGGATTTTACCCAAATCGCCCCTGCGGACTCGTTCTCTTGCTTCTTTTACTGCCGGATATCCCGAATAGGTGTGTGTAAGTGCCAGTAATAAACCTGTTTCCTGAATTTTTGCTTTTAATTTCAGCGCTTCGTCGAGGGTAAAGGTTATAGGTTTGTCAATTACCACATGAAATCCCTTTTCAAGGGCAATCATAGCTGGATCGAAATGCGCAAAATTTGGAGTCACAATAGTCACAAAATCCATACGTTCTCCTTCAGGTAATTTAGCCTCGCTTTCAAACATCTCCTGGTACGACTTGTAAATTCTGTTCTCAGGTAAATAATATGATTTTCCTGAGGAAAAAGATATATCAGGATTGACACTGAAGCATCCGCAAACAAGTTCTATCTGGCCATCCATAAGGGCTGCAAGACGGTGTATAGCTCCGATAAAGGCATCGGTTCCGCCTCCAACCATTCCCATTTTCAATTTTCGGTTCATAGTTGCAATATTTGGTAGGTTAATACAATATGTTTATTATTAGTTATTTAATTTCGTTTTACGCTTTTTCCCATTGGTCTTTTAAAAGTTTCACAGCTGCAGGAATGGTAACCTTTTTATCACCTACCGAACCGCACTCAAGGCTTACATAGTTCTGATAATTAATCATCTTTAAACCTTTAAAACCGTCGGTATAAATATCTTTGGTGTCTTCACCAGGCATTTTCCTTCTTTCACGACTAGCCACATGCACATGGGTCAGGTATTTTCCACCAGAGACAAATGCTCCCATGTCGCTTGTTTCTTCGTGGGTCATATGCCAAAAATCGCCCATACAACCAACGCCATCACTATTTACATCACGGCAAATGGATGCAGCATCTCCCACTTGTCTTAAAAACCAGGCTTCTTCGCGGTTAAGTGGTTCAAGAATAATTTTAGTTTTGTTCTGAACAGCGTGGGCTCCAAGTTCTTTTAATTGTTCAACCAGCATTTTACGAGCTTCCACAAATGGCAAAGATGGTTGACTATTAAATGCCGGAACAACAATTACTCCCAATGCACCAAGTTCACCGGCATTCACAAGTGCCTCTTTTATGGTTTTCATGGCAATATCGCGTGTTGCCTGTGTGTCGGCAATCAGGTGTCCTTCAAATCCGGCGCACACAACACTGATTTTTATTTTTCTGTTTTGAAGCGCTTTTTTTATCTCGCCAGCCCTTTGCAGAATGCCGCCACAACCTTGTTCAAAACCTGTAAATTCAAGACTTTCAAGGAAATCAAGCTTTTCAGAAAGTGAATTACCTGGGGCAACGTTTTCCTGGCATGAGAGATTTAATGTCAAGCCGGCTTTGGTTTTATTGCCGGCCGTTTCAAATGCCTTTCCGCTAAATGAGGAAAGTGTGAGGGTGCCTGACCCTAAAGAAACGGCTGCTCCTCCTATTGAGAGTGTTTTCAGAAAATTTCTGCGGTTATTTTCCATAATGGTGTAGTAATTAGATGATTTTGCAAGTTAAGATAATATAAGGACATTTTCCAGTGGGTAACCGGAGAAACTTAATAGGAAATGAAAAAGCAATCCCCCATTTTAGAGGATTGCTTTTTATCTAATTAAAAACTTTACGAATTTTCAGGTTTTCCTTCGCCCGGAACAGGGATAACAGGGTTCATGTCCATAGGTCCCATTACGTATACTTCTGGTCCGAGTTTTAATTCAGAGTTCATCATTTCGTCCCAGGTTACTTCTTTACCGGTATAAGCCGAAATGCGACCCATAATACCTACCATTGTTGAAAATGGCAGTATTTTCAGCTTCATTGAACGGTTTGTTGGTACGGATGGCTGTTACCATATCTATATGTTCCTGGTCATAGGGGGATATTTTAACACTGTCCATAGGCTTTCCCTGATCGTCTTTAGGATATTCGTACGACCAAAGAACTGTACCGTCGGGGTTAAAAATGGTATTCTGACAGTTACTCATACCATTGGTTCCAACAACATATTCGCTTACATTGCTTGTACATCCGTCAATCTGACGGCACATACTGTGCATATGTAAGCCATTATCATAAACAAAATCAATACTGAACAGATCGTACTGGTCTCCGGTTACCCTTCTGTGACGTCCACCAAAACCAACAGCTTTTACAGGATGCTTACCCATAAACCAGTTGATAACATCTATATTATGAACATGTTGCTCAACAATATGATCGCCCGATAACCAGGTCCAGTTTACCCAGTCACGGATCATGGCTTCCATTTCGCTCCAGCTAGCTCTTCTTTTTCTGAACCATAGCTGGGGATTGATTCCAGTATGCATTGGCACCAACAATATCGCCAATGGATCCATCCATAATTTTCTTATATGTTTCAACATAATCTCTCTGGTGACGACGTTGAGTTCCTGTTACAACAGTTAAACCAAGACTTTCGGCCTTTTTGGCTGCAGCCATAATAGCTTTTGCTCCTGCCGGGTCAACAGCAACAGGCTTTTCCATGAATACATGTTTGCCTGCATTAACGGCTGCTGCAAATTGTTTGGGACGGAAATGAGGAGGAGTAGCCAGGATAATGATATCCACTCCTGCTTCAATTACTTTTTCGTATGCATCAAATCCAACAAAACATTTGTCGTCAGCAACTTCAACATTCATTTCTTTTTTTAGTTTTTCGCGGCATTGGTTGATGCTATCTTCGAAAACGTCAGCCAAAGCAACAACTTCCAGTCCGTTACCAGCTTTAAGAAAGTTTACAGCAGCGCCTGTACCACGGCCTCCACAGCCTACAAGTCCTGCTTTCAAAACCTTACCGTCAGGAGCTTTATCAAGTAAAGCAGGTAATTTCAGCTCCTCAATGTTGTTATATTTCTTTTTTACCCGTTTTATCACTGCTGCAACCCGACAAAAGTCCGGCAGAACCAACAGTTGCCACTGTTCCTAATGTAGTAATTGCTCCTGCAGCAGCTGCACTACCGAGGAATTTTCTACGACTGAGTTGAAATTTGTTTTCCATAAAGATTAAGTAATAATAGGTTATATTATTTATTTAGAATACTAGTGTCGGGTTCACAAACCACCCTGAAACCTACATTGATACAGTCGGAATACCACCATATACTTTTAGGAATCTGTGGATCAGTTTTAAGCCATTTATCATTTTCGGTAGATTCGCGGGCAGCGCTTCTAAGTTCGGATGCATCACTGTTAAAAGCCCCGCCTCTGATAACAAATTCGGTTCCGCTTTCAGGACCTTTAGGATTGGTTACAGTCTTACCTGTTTTAGCATAAGCATCCGAAGCAAAATAATCCTGGCAGAATTCTTTTACATTTCCGGTCATATTTACAAGACCAAAAGGATTAGGCCGCACTTCAGCAGGATCAGATGTTTTACCATTACTATTGAGTTTATAAATGGCATATTGGGAAATAACTGCTGTGTCAGGACCAAAGATACTTTTCAAAAAGCCTGTTTCGGAGAATTTTTTAGGATTTCCCGGAAAGAAATAGGGTGTTTCGGTCTTGGCACGACATGCATATTCCCATTCAGCCTCAGTTGGAAGCCGGTATTTTTTTCCTGTTCGCTTTGATAACCATTCGCAATAAACTGTTGCTGCATGGTGTGTCATGGTTATAGCCGGTTTATTTCCCTTGCCCCAACCCTGATCAGGACTCTCCGTAAGGAGGATGTTGGGGC
>JAAUTT010000027.1 GCA_012031335.1 Bacteroidales bacterium
GATACTTGACAAGTATAAGCTAGGTGCTATAAATGGGACTTCTATTGCTACATCCAGTCCTTCGAGTTTTGTTTCTCATGAATTTGCTTATGTTATCGAGCGTGATAATAGTGAAGCAACATGGGAAGAAATACTTATGACTATAAATAGTGACAGCAATACATCAATAAATACTTTAATAATGATGTTTATGTCGGGTAGTTTGGCAATAATTGGACTTTACACAAATTCACTTCATATTGTTGTTGCAGGAATGCTTATTGCTCCTGGTTTCATGCCCATCAGCAGAATAGCGCTTGGTATTGTTACAAAGGTGGTTACTTGGAAGTATGGATTATACGATTTCTTTAAGGGTTACCTTTTGTTATTATCAGGAGCAGCCTTTACATCGATTGTATTCTTAATATCAGGTTATGACATCATTTATGATTCTGATACTTATTACGTCATTAATAATACCATGTTCAAATACTGGACTACATTTTCATATCCATCGATATTTGCATCTATAGCTGCCAGTATTGCAGGAGCGATAATTCTGGCTACTAGAAAATCTGTTTTCGCATCAGGTGTGATGATTGGACTTGCTTTGGTGCCCTCTGCATCAATAATTGCTTCAGCATTATTAAGTGCAGAATTTCAAACAGCAGGATTGGCTTTTTTACGTTTTATTACTGATTCTATGATAGTATTTGTTTTTTCATTGACCATATTTTACTGGAAAAAATATATTTTCATAAAAGAAGAATGCAAATATAGCTTCTGTTGATGTTAGCTATCAAATTGAAATCTAATCAGATGGACTAATAATAGAATAATCTTTAAATAATACACCAGATTTAATGACAGAAAAAGATTATAACCATAAAGCTAATGATAAACAATGACCTGTGCATCACGCGGTTTAAAAAATTGCCGAAACAGAAGGTTATTAAAGGGTTATAATCCGCTTCAACCTTTGTGTAAACCCACAGGAAATCGCCCTTAATTTTCAACTTTTCATACAGCCTAACCGCTGTGTGACCATAAAATTTTCATAAATGACAAGGCAAGAAGCCGAATTAATTCTACAAAGTAAATTCAAGCTTGGCAAGTTCTATGATGAACAATGGGGAACTATTGAAAAGATTCTTAAAGGTGAACGAGTACTTTTAATTGAGAAAACTGGTTTTGGAAAATCACTTTGTTTTCAATTTCCTGCAACTGTTTTTAATGGAACAACAATTGTTTTTTCGCCTTTAATTGCTTTAATGCGAGACCAGGTTAAAAAGCTTAATGGCCTTGGTATTAATGCCAAGTGCATTAATAGTGAGCAGACCCAGGAACAAAATACAGTGATAATTGAAGAAGCAAAACAAGGTAAAATCCAGATACTTTATATCGCTCCCGAGAGGCAGGAGAATACGGAGTGGCTTGAAGCTACCCAACAAATGAAGCTTTCAATGGTAGTAGTTGACGAGGCGCATTGCATTTCGGTATGGGGTCATGATTTTCGCCCGGCTTTCCGACGCATTATTAATCTTGTAAAGCTATTGCCTGCTGGTTTGCCAGTGCTTGCAACCACTGCTACAGCAACAAAAAAGGTCGAAGAAGATATTGCCACTCAAATCGGAAACAATATCACAACAATTAGAGGAAATTTAATGCGCGATAATTTTAAATTATTTGTTGTAAACGTATCCTCAGAGGATGAAAAGTTAATTTGGCTAGGGCAACATATCGAAAAACTGCCAGGCTCAGGTATTTTATATACAGGAACACGCATAGACACGGAGATTTACTCGAAATGGTTTGAATATCTAAAGATTTCTTCTTCCGGATATAATGCCGGACTTGATGCTGATTCAAGAATAGCGATTGAAGAAGGCTTAATGAATAACAAATGGAAATGTGTAATCTCAACAAACGCATTAGGCATGGGGATTGATAAGCCTGATATTCGATTTATCATTCACACCCAAATTCCACAGTCCCCAATTCATTATTATCAGGAAATTGGCAGAGCGGGCAGAGACGGTCGAACTTCATATATAATTCTCTTTTATAATCCCGATGATAAAAAATTACCCGAATCTTTTGTTGAAGGCGGCCGCCCGGCAATAAATAAATATGAAAAAGTAATTTCGGCAATTAAAACCGAATTGCTTGGAGAAAAGGAGTTAATGAAAAGGACTAATTTAAAACAAACACAAGTAAGGGTTATAAAAGCTGATCTCATTGATCAAGGCATTATTAGAGAAGTGATATTTGGAAAAAGTAAAAAGCTGGAATATATTCCAAATGCGCCTCAACTTAATGTTCGGGCATTTGAGGCGCTAAGGAACAGTAAACTTGACGATTTGAACCAAATGATTCAATATGTTGAGACCTCACAATCAAGAATGAAATTCCTTTGCGATTTTTTAGGGGATAAACCGGATACTGATTTCAAAAATTGCGATAATACAGGTCTTAAAAAGATTATTGTAAACCCAACGCCCGAATGGATAACCAAACTTACCGAATTTAGAGAAGATTATTTTCCCGAGTTAATCGTTGAGACTCCACATTCCAATATAGTTAATGGAGTAGCCGCGTCATACTATGGCTTTTCTAATGTGGGTTCCACAATTCATCGTTGTAAATACGAAAATGGAGGCGATTACCCCGATTTTCTGCTTAAACTAGCCTTGAAGGCATTCCGAAAAAAGTTCAATCAGGAAAAATTTGATATGATTGTATATGTACCGCCAACCAAATCGGGCCATTTAGTTAAAAACTTTGCTGAAAAACTTTCTCAGGTTTTAAAACTCCCCATTTCTCACGATTTGATAAAACAACGTTCTACAGAAGAACAAAAAGCGTTTGAAAACAGTGTTTTAAAGGCCGAGAATGTTAAAGATGCATTTACTTTTAAAACCCCATTGCACATAGAGGGCAAATCTATTCTGCTTATCGACGATATTTTTGATAGTGGTGCAACCATTAAGGAACTAGGCAAATTTTTTAGTAATTTAGGAGCCATAAAAATCGCTCCGCTTGTTATAGCGAGGACTGTTGGAGGAGACTTAGTATGATAAAAGATGCAGCATATTGGATAGCTTTGGCTCACATGCCCAGATGGGGTTATTTAAAAATTAATAACCTAATAATTAAATTCTATCACGAAAATAAAATTTCTATAGAAGAATTCTTCAATTTATCGGAAAATGATTTGAAGAATAATTATGCCTTAGAGCCCAAAGAGATTTCGGATATTCTCAACGCCAAATCTGAATTAGCTAACAATGCATTTTTAGCTGAATCTTTATATAGTCAAGGTTACGAACTAATTCCAATAATTTCTTCTGATTATTCAAAGACCTTAAAAGTAATTTAAAAGCAGCTCATTCACCTGCATTACTGTACATTAAGGGCAATAAAAAAATAATGCAGGAAAAATCGCTTGCAGTTGTTGGGTCTAGAGATGCTTCCGAAATTTCCTTAAAGTTTACCGATAATATTGCAAAATTAGCGAGTAAAGAATATAAAGTTGTTGTAAGTGGTTTTGCCAAAGGGATTGATAAACAGGCTTTGGATTCTGCAATTAATTACAAGGGTCAAAGCATAATAGTTTTGCCTCAGGGCATAATGACATTTAATTCAGGATTTAAAACGTACTATAAACAAATAGTGGATGGTGATGTGTTGGTGTTAAGTACATTTCATCCAAAGGCACCCTGGAAAGCAGAGTTGGCAATGGCTCGCAACCCAATTATATATGGACTTGCCGATGAGATTTATGTTGCTGAATCTTCTGAAAAAGGAGGAACATGGTCGGGCGTTATTGATGGCTTGAGAAAAGGTAGGGTTATATATATCCGAAACCCACAGTTAAACGAAAAAAACGCTAACAATATTTTAATTTCTAAAGGAGCAGTACCGGTTGATTTTGAAGGTTCGAAAATTGAAGAGCAGCATGCAGCCTTGAATGTAGAACAAACAAATGCAATATCAGAACCTGATGACCAGGATCAGCCAGAACACAGAGTTATTGCATTGTTAAAGAAAAGCGAATATTCGGCGAAAGAAATAATAGATATACTTCAGATTAAATGGACGGAGCATCAATTAAAAAATTATTTAAAAACACTGAGCGAAGTTGAGTGTATTAAAAAGAAACCATTGAAATATCGCTTTAAACAATTGGCAATTACACAGGGTACACTTTTTTAAAAACTAACGCATAGTCGTAAGCATATGTAACTGTCCTTTTGCTATTTTGGGATTAGCAATATGAAAAATGTGATATTGATAATGAAAGTTAAAAATGGAATATCAATTAAAGACTAATATTTTGCAGTTTGATTTATGAACATTCAGGAAGATGAAATTTTTGTACCAAAAAGCAGACAGGATTGGCGAAAATGGTTAGAAGAAAATCATCAATTCAAAAGTGCTGTCTGGTTGATATACTATAAAAATAAGACAAATAAACCTACGGTGAAATATAACGAGGCTGTTGATGAGGCTCTTTGTTATGGATGGATCGATAGCAAAACTAAATCACTCGATGATGAAAAATTTATGCAATTCTTTAGTAAAAGAAAACCTAAAAGTGTTTGGTCAAAAGTTAACAAAGAAAATATTCAAAGATTAATTGATTGTGGTTTAATGACAGTTGAAGGATTTAAATCCATTGAAATTGCAAAACAAAATGGTTCATGGACAATTCTAGATACTGCTGAATCATTGATAATTCCAAATGATTTAGAGTCGGAATTAAAAAAAAACACCAATGCACTTGAATATTTTCATAGTTTAAGTAGGTCAGATAAAAGAAATATATTGCAATGGTTGGTTTTAGCGAAACGAAATGAAACAAGACTAAAGCGAATTGAAGAAATAGTATATTTTGCAGGACTAGCTCAAAAACCTAAACAATTTAGATGAAAATATTTTGGCTTTGAAAATAACCATACGCAAATTCAGTTACATTTTGTATTTTGTCCCAATTGTGGTGTAAAATTGGATATTTCACGATCAATATGATTATTAATGTTTTTTTAAAAGCCAGGCGACAAAACAGAATGATTGCAGAATACCTTGAATTTATCAACCAAGCAGATGTAGTCCGGCGGTTTTTATAATTTAGCGAATTAAGTTTTTAAAATATACAGGTCAAAAAAAATTTTTAATTTCGAAATTTCTAAAAAAAGTTAGAAGGAAAAAAAAGCGCATAAATTGAATATTATGAGTCAATCTGAAATTCTTGAAGTAAGCTCACTTTGTAAAAACTATAAAACGGTTGAGGCTGTCAGCGATATTTCGTTCAGCATGGAACAGGGCGATATTTTTGCCTTTCTGGGTCCAAATGGGGCTGGTAAAACTACTACCCTGCGCATGATACTGGATATTATCAAACCTGATAGTGGTACCATCCACTGGGGGCTGAATACGACAAGCGATTTTCAACCCATTGCCGGTCAGATTGGATATTTGCCCGAGGAACGCGGACTTTATACCGATTTACATGTAATACGTTCTTTGGTATACCTGGCTTCTATCAGAGGTATGGATCCTGCAAGAGCTAAGTCAGCAGCAATGGAATGGCTCGAAAAACTCGAACTTGCCGATCGGGCCAAAGAAAAAATTACAAACCCTTTCAAAGGGAAACCAGCAAAAAAATTCAGTTTGTAGCATCTATTCTTCATCAACCCCGTTTTGCCATTCTCGATGAGCCTTTTTCAGGATTGGATCCACTCAACCAGGAGAAATTTATTGAATACATTAAAGAAATAAGTGCCCGGGGAACCACAATACTGCTAAGCGCACATCAAATGCAGCTAATCGAAAAAATAGCAACAAAAATTTTTTTAATTAACCGGGGAAAGCAAATTTACTATGGATCGTTAAGCGGTATTTTTAAGGAGTACGGTGGTAAACATATTCTCGATATTACATTTAAGGAGGATGCATTGCAAAAGCTTGTTCAAAATCTCCGGGGTGTCGAAAGCTTTACCTGGGAAAACGACAGAAATGTGCGGATTACCTTTAACCATAATATCGATTTAAATATTGTGCTTTCCGAATTATCGCAGCTTGGCGGAATTGCCGACATCACAAGTCGTAAGCCCGACTTGCACGATATTTTTGTTCAACTTGTAAAGAATCATCAAATTAGCCAAATACGAAATTAATCCATACCAATGAATTATTTTAAACAGGTTATAACCGTTACAAACTGGGAATATCGAAGGTTTTTCAAACCCAAAAACGAATTATTGGGTATTTTAATAATGGTAATTGCTTCTGTAAGCTTTTATTTTGCAACACGATTTTTGTTATCGGATGCAGAAGAAAAACCCTTAATTGTTGTAGAGAAAAATACCGACAAGGTATTGAAGGAAATGCTTAATCAACAATTTGTTTTAAAAGAAATTCCGCCGGAAAATAAGAAGGCCCATCTGGAATTAATATCACGCAACAAGGAAGAAATGCTTTTGGTAGAAGTTGGTACCGATTTATAGTTCATACCTATAAAAAACCAAGGTGTTAAAAATGCTTCAACCTATTCTGCAGGATTATAAACGGAAAAAGGTTATGAAGTCATTAAACATAAGCGAAAGTAACTTTCAAACTATAGTATCTCCGGTAATTATTAAAGAATCGTATGTATATGGCGATAATCAAAAAAGCCGGGTTGTCATGGCGTACTTTTTTGCAGGATTAATGATAATGGCTGTTTTTCTAAGTTTTGCCTACCAGTTTACGGCCATTACCGGCGAAAAACAGCTGAAAATAACCGAGCAGATAGTGTCGGCAGTAAAGCCTCAGGTATGGATGGACGGTAAAATTTACGGTATTTCACTTACAGGTATTTCTTCGATGTTAACTTATTCGCTTATGAGCATCATTGGCGCCATTCTGTTTTTCAGTTTACCGGATTTCCCATTTCCGGCATATTGAAGTATTTACATTTGCCCTCCATTCTGTTGTTTTTTGCCTATGCCCTCATTGGAATTCTGATATGGAATGCAATTCTTGCAGCCGTAGCCTCGGTTATTACCGATCCGAATAATTCGGGAAAGAGCTCACTAATGATGTTACCCATACTTTTTGTTATGGCATCTTTTCTTGTAATACGAGATCCGGATAGTAATTTAGCAGTGTTTTTATCCTGGTTTCCACTCACTTCTGCCAGTGCAATGCCAATGCGCTGGGCAATTACCGAAGTTAGTTTCTGGCAAATAATGGGTTCAATGCTGGTTCTTTTCTTGACTTTTTACCTGCTTCGCAGGCTGGCTGCGGCTATATTCAGGGTTTCAATTCTTATTAATGGTAAGGAACCTTCGTGGAGAGAAGTTTTTAAACTTATAAAGGAGTTATAAAAACCTGCTTCATATAAGTACAATAATACATGAAAATATTCGAAACCAACTGCCAGTCGGCATTACATAAACTTAAGCGTAAAATTCCTTTTGGCTGGGACTTGAATATTTACCGGGGATGCAGTCATGGATGCAAATATTGCTATGCAATTTATTCGCACGATTACCTGAACGATCACGATTATTTTGGCAGTATCCATGTAAAAACAAATATTGTAGACAAACTTGAAGCCGAATTGAAAAGTAAAACATGGAAGCGGGAAATAATCAATATTGGTGGTGTTACCGATTCCTACCAGGCTTGCGAAGCAGATTATAAAATTATGCCTCAAATCTTAAAACTTTTGATCAGGTATAAAACTCCTGCTATTATTTCAACCAAATCGGATTTGATTCTGCGCGATTACGACCTGATTGATGAGCTGTCGGGAATAACTTATATAAATGTTGCTGCAACTGTTACAACTACAAATGAAGACTTGCGGGAAATAATCGAACCAGGATCGTGCTCGTCTTCCAAACGTTTTGCAATGTTGAAAGCTTTCAGGAAATCCAATGCTTCAGTTGGTTTGCATGTTATGCCTGTTATACCCTTTATTACTGATGATGAGGAGAATATTGAATCTCTTTGCGAAATGGCCCGTAGGGCAGATGTACATTATATGCTTCCGGGTACACTTTACCTGAGGGGCCAAACCAGAAACTATTTCCTTAACTTTGTGAAACAACAGTTTCCGCAGGTTTTCCCACAGATTAGCGAACTCTATAAGAAGGGTGGAGCCACAAAAGACCTATAAAGATAATTTGTATCTAATGGTTAACAGGTTACGAAATAAGTATCAACTCTCAGGAAACTATTCAGCACCCATGAAATTGAAAATGCATATTAATCGTGAACCCGGGTTGTTTGATAACCTCTAAAACTCCCATAAAAATATTATAAAAATTGAATAGTTAAAAGCTATATTGAAGTAGTATGAAACATTTTTTACTGGTTTTGGTAGTTCTTTTAAATTCTTTCTTTTTAAATAGTCAGTTTGCAAGGGTTAATCATGTGCATGCTGTTAAAGCAACAGTTTTGGGATTATCGTATAGTTACGAACGCTCCATTGGAAATGAGAGTGTAATCAATATTGAATGTATGGTGGCCGGTAGATTTGGATCAAACATATTTTTGAGCGATTATTGGGTAATTGCTCCTGTATTAAGGGTGGAACCCCGATATTATTACAATTATCTTAGAAGAAAAGAATACGGTAAAAAAAATATTGAATAATGCTGCAAATTATTTGTCGTTATCGTACGATTACCAGTTTGGAGTGAGTATAGGTAAAAATGCTCATGCAATATCGAATTTAACAGTAATGCCTAAATGGGGTCTTAAAAGGACAATGAGGATAATTAATTTATTTTTGAATTGGCCGGCGGAGTTGGTGCTTTTAAGCAGGAAAGAGAAAATTGGAAAGGTGCAATAGGCCTCGATTTAAGATTTGGTTTTGCATTTTAAACTATTTAAGTACAGGTGACAAAAGGATTCTTTTACATACTTATGTGAGTTTATGGTAGAGATGATACGTGTAATAATACTTTTCTTTTTTATTTACTTAATTTCTTGTAAACCAGTTGCAGAACGAGATCAGTACGTTCATGCAAATGCAGCGGTTCCGCCTCATATCATACAGGTTGATGAATTGATGGACACTTTGTTGGCCGATGGTTTCGATTTCCCGGTTGGTAATCCCGATGGAAAAGGAGCATATGTTTCTAAAACCGATGGTAAATTTATAAATCCTGGTATATAGCAACTAAGTTTGCCGAAAAATATTCATTGGGTATACATCCCGGAGTGGATTACAATGGCAGTGGAGGAGGAGATACCGATTTGGGTCAGCCGGTTTATTCAATTGCCGGTGGTATTGTTGCCGATGCCAAAAATTATGGAGCTCATGGGGGAATGTTGTTGTAATAAAACACAGATATTTATTGAACGGTAAGATCCGTATTTGCTATTCTTTGTACGCACACCTGGGCCATAGGGAGGTAAATAAGGGGGATGTTGTCCGTAAAAGAGAAATCATTGGTGATATAGGTACTGGTGAGGGACAGTTTCCAGCTCATCTCCATTTGGAAATAAGGAAAGAATCCATGGCGGATAAAAAATCTACTTTCTGGCCGAGCTCTGAATCAAAGGATCTTACTTGGGTAAAAAAGCATTACGAAGATCCGGTGTCTTTTATTTCAAACTTCAGGAAATTAACAGTTCCATATAATGAAGCGAATATTATAATTGCTGATAAAAGTGATTATAAGCTTTATTATTATAAACAGGGATGTATATTGAAAGAATATGAAATTGCATTAAGTCAAAACCCACTTGGTCATAAGGAACGAGAAGGTGATTTAAAAATGCCGGAAGGTGAATATTACATCTGCGAAAAACAAAAAGGTCCATTTTATGGGAGTTTTGGTGAATTTTTGGGCCCCTGTCTGTTAAGAATTAGTTATCCAAATATTTTTGATGCTGTTTCGGGATTTAAGAATGGACTGATTAATGAAGATGAAAGGGATAAAATATTAAAAGCCAACCAATCTTTGAGTATTCCTCCAAAAAATTCACTACTGGGAGGAGGTATTGTAATTCACGGCTGGAAGGGGGATTGGACTGCAAATGGTCGTCAAAATCTTACTTGGGGCTGTATCAGTATGCATAATCATGAATTGGTTGATTTTTATAATCTGGTGAAAATAGGTACTAAAATAATTATAATCCCATAAACTAATTTTTGGTAGAATCAGGAATTTTTACTGTAAACCTCGACCCAATTCCATGAATTGACTGAACCGAAATGTTGCCACCAAGCAATTCCACCAGTTGCTTGGATATGGATAAACCTATTCCGGTACCCTTGTAGTTGTGGATATTGCCATCGGGTTGTATTTTCCTGAAACGGTCAAAAATTTCAGTAAAAATGTTCCTGTTTTTATGCCAATACCGGTATCTTCAACATAAAATTCCAAATATCCAGGTAAACGCTGACATCCAAGCGTTATGGATCCTTTTTCGGTAAATTTAGCGGCATTAGAAAGCAGGTTGGTAAGAACCTGTTTTAATCGGTCCTTATCCGAATGAATATATAAATTTTTAACCTTGTTTTCTATCTGAAGGGTTAAATGTTCCTTATTTATTTTTGTAAGATAATGCGATATAATAGTGTTTATTTCCTGCAAAAGGTCTTCAACCCTGAAATCGCTGAAATTTATTTCAAGCTGATTGGCCTCAATTTTCGAAATATCCAGTATATCTTCCACCAGCCTTATTAAATACTCCCCATTATCATTAATAATTTTCAGGTACTTTTTTCTTTTATCTTCCGAAGTAACTGTTGTAAGTAACTGACTGAAGCCAAGGATGGCATTCATCGGGGTTCTTATTTCGTGGGTAATATTGGCCAGAAAAGCCGATTTTAAGGAGTCGGCCTTTTCTGCTTTCTCTTTTTGTTTAATATAAAAATTTATGGCTACGGTAAGTAAAATAATGGTGAGAGCTAAGTAAATAAGTACACCTATATACAGGTCTATAAGGTGTGCAAACCTGTCGGGATATGCATCGAAAAGTCCGGGGTAGGCATATTCTATATAAAACAGAACACTTATGTCGAATACGATAAAGACTGTTACAAAACCCGTTTCCATCCTCTGAATAGAAGAATCACAAACGATTCGATAAAAACAAACATATAAAGTATTGGGCCATACGAACCGAAGTTTACAAACCACTGAACGTTAACAGCAAAGAGAATCAGGAAAAGGGTAGTAAATTTTGAAAATAGCAGGTTCTTTTTTATTCTTCCTTCGTAATAGGCTACCGTAAATAGTATAAATGTAATAAACGTGGATAATGTTATCCAGCCATCCATTTTTAGAACCAGATTCACAATAGTGCCCAAAAAGCAACCATTGCTGCCAGAAAACTAAGAATGAGACCTAAAAAATTGTCGAAACCAATTTTTTCGGGGACCAGAAATAGAAAACGGTAAATCCTTTTTATCATTATTTGGTAAAAATAGCTGTTGGAAACAATTACTAAAGTTAATTAAAAATTACAATCCCACTATTTTCAACTTAAAACAGGCCTTTTTGAAAATTAACATGTAATTCAATCAAAGCACCAGCTATCTAACACATGGCCATAGCCTCAGGTTCAGATTTGTTGGTAAGAAAATCGGATTTTTTGAATTGGCAACTTAATACAATAGTAAATACTTCGGATAAGTTATTTAATCCGAAGTATTTAGCTAATACCCACTATTTTGAATATTCTCCCAGTATGTCTTTTACTCCATCGGGAGATACTCTACCGTATACTTTTTCTCCAATCATAACCACAGGGGCTAATCCGCAAGCTCCCACACACCGCAGGCAGCTCAGCGAAAATTTCCCGTCTTTGGTGGTTTCTCCTACCTGAATTTTAAGTATCCTTCTGAATTCATCAAGAACTTTTTCAGCTCCTCTTACATAACAGGCAGTTCCTGTGCATATTGATATAGGGTGCTGTCCTTTGGGTAGCATTGTAAAAAACGAATAGAATGTTACCACTCCATATACTTTGGCAACAGATATATTCAGCTCTTCAGCTATTTGCTCCTGGACTTCGGCAGGCAGATATCCGAAATATCCCTGTGACTTATGTAAAACATTAATCAATTCGCCGGGATCGTTATTGAACGATTGGCATATTTCTTTGATTTTTTCGATCTCACAGGACTTGAGTTCGACTTTTATACTCGACATATTGTTCCTCCTGATTTTTCGTTAAATAATTTATTCCTCATGCTGAGATGGCTGGATGAATATCGGCTGTTTGCTGCGATCGAAATAGCCGGTATGCAACAGATGATGCGATTTTTCTCCGAGTGGTTTTCCCAGAAATTCCTTGTATAACTCAATAATAAATGGGTTTTCGTGAGATTTACGAATAGGTTTACCGGCATCTTCTCTGTATAAAGCTTCCTGACGCGCTTTCAGGATATTGAAGTCGCCATGATGCAAAGGTTGCCCTCCACCTCCGATACAACCGCCGGGACAGGCCATAATTTCTATGGCATGGAAGGTAGATTTGCCTTCGCGGATGTCTTCGAGCAACTTGCGTGCATTTCCGAGTCCGTGTGCTATGCCGATATGGATCGGTAACCCGTCAAAATCTACGGTTGCCGAACGTATACCAGCCAACCCCCGTAATTCTGTAAAGTCGACCTTCGGCAGTTTTTTACCGGTGTGAACTTCGTATGCGGTGCGAACGGCAGCTTCGATTACGCCTCCTGTTGTTCCGAAAATTACTGAGGCTCCGGTAGATTCTCCCAGAGGCTTATCGAAATCCTCATCCGGAAGTGCATCAAATTCCAGGTTGGCTTGCTTTATCAGGTTTGCAAGTTCCCGTGTCGAAATGGAATAATCCACATCGGGTAATCCATCGTGCGAGAATTCTTCCCTGGAGCATTCATATTTCTTTGCCAGACATGGCATTATGGATACAACAACCATGTCTTTTCGTTCAACATTAATTTTTTGGCAAAATATTCCTTGGCAATTGGACCAAACATTTGTTGAGGCGATTTGGCAGTAGAAGGAATATCCATCATATCGGGGAATTGATGTTCAAAGAATTTCACCCAGGCCGGGCAACAGGATGTTAAGATTGGAAGTTTAGTTTTATCACCTGCCAGGTATTCTCCAAGCCTGGTAAGAAGTTCAGTACCTTCTTCCATGATGGTGAGGTCGGCAGCAAAGTCGGTGTCAAAAACATAGTCAAAACCGAGTCTGCGAAGGGCTGCCACCATTTTACCTGTAACAAGCGTGCCGGGTTTTAGTCCGAATTCTTCCCCGAGTGCTGCACGTACTGCAGGTGCCGTTTGTACCACCACTGTTTTTGAAGGATCGGCCAGAGCCCTTATTACAGCATTTGTATGATCCACTTCGGTAAGCGCTCCGGTAGGACAAACCGCTACGCATTGCCCGCAGTAGGTACACACCGAATGGTCGAGATTCATTTCGAAGGCTGGCGAAACTACTGAGTTAAAACCCCTGTTTATGCCGGATAGTACACCCACCGTCTGAACTTCGTTACACATCATTTCGCAGCGGCGGCATCGCACACATTTATCCATATCGCGGATAATGGAAGGGGAGGTGTCTTCCCTGTAATGCGATTGCTGACCTTCGTAATGAAGCTTGCGGATTCCCATATCCTGAGCCAGAGTTTGCAACTCGCAGTTGCCCGATTTGGCACAAACAAGGCAATCGGTGGGATGGTCGGAGAGTATAAGTTCCAATACAGTTTTACGTGCATTAAGTGCTCTGATGGTATGCGTTTTAACGATCATACCTTCAGTAACTTCTGTAACGCAGGCCGGAGCCAGGTTACGGCGGCCCTGCACTTCGACCACGCAAACACGACATCCTCCGGCCGGTTTTCAATTGGCATATCACCAAGTTTGAAATAGCAGAGGGTTGGTATACTTATTCCTACACTTTTGGCCGCATGGAGGATTGATGTTCCTTGGCAACTTCAACAGTTTTACTATCTATGGTAAGTTTGATTTTCATCGGTTCGCAGATTAATTGATTACTATTGCATTAAACTTGCAGCGCTCAATACATGCTCCACATTTGATGCAGATAGAAGTATCGATAAAATGTGTTTGTTTTCGCTCGCCCGAAATGGCATTTACCGGGCAATTACGGGCACATGCGGTACATCCTACACAGTTCTCGGGAATAACTTCGTATTTCATAAGTGATTTACACCTACCGGCGGGACATTTTTTGTCTTTTACATGCGCAATATATTCGTCCATAAATTGTCGAGTGTGGA
>JAAUTT010000028.1 GCA_012031335.1 Bacteroidales bacterium
CCAGTCGCCGGCATCCTGGTACCAACCCCAGGTGTTGATTGGACCTTTATCGGCAGCTTCAATAACTGGCTTGTCGGCAGGGTCGTTATCTTCGCTTTTCCAGTCGACAAAACGCGAAGAGGAATAGCGCAATTTACCTGAAAACCCGGGAGTTATGTTGGGATTATGAGGAGCCGGACGGGTATATTCGGTGTAAGGTTGTTTCAGTTCGATGCCGCTCCGGTTATGGTATAATCCGCGTATGGCGGTATAAAATGGCATCCGGTAAATATCTCCGGCTATTTTAAAAGGGAATGAACTCCCGATGCCATCCACCTTCAGCACGTATTCGCCGGGAGTATTGAACGATGAGAAATCGCATTCGTAAACATCGGCTGAAAGAAAATTTGCATTGGGGGTATCGGTTATCTGTCCTGTTTCGGCGTTGGTTTTAGACTTTCGGAATTTTAACTGCCCTGAGAAAGCTGATGAGCCGGTGTTTACATCTATCAGGCTGAAGGCAGCATTGTTAAAAGCCGACAGATCCAAACCGCCTTTGTCGCCCATCCAGTGGTAAACGTAACCATATTTTTGAGCGGATCGGGTGGAATATCCAATCTGGTTCACATGAACCGCTTCCGACCGGAGTTTGGTTTCGTCGTAAATAAAAGTCCAGGTATTGCCATTCCCGGCAACAGAGGTTTGAAATACATAGGTTTTGCCATTAACGAGCGGTGTGGGCAAACTCAAATAAATCCAGTGTTCTTTCACATGATCAGGGTCGGTATTGATGCATCCTTTGGTATTGTCCCAGGTTTGACACATCCAGGTAAATTCGGAGCCTTTCGTTTTACGGCCTATGCTGGTTGGATTTTTTGGTGAGGTATAGTTGGCATCATCGATACTGCTAATGGTATAAGCGAAAGTGTTTGATGCATCGGTGCTATTCAGCAATTCTACAACAACCGATTCGTGATTTCTGGCTTCTCCGTTTTTATGATAGATGGCATATCCATCTTTCATATGAAGCATAAGAATGCTTTTAGTAAGAGGTAGAACCTCGATAATGTCGGAAGAAAAAAACTGGTACCAGATTAATAAAAACAATTAAATGTATCAAAATCCACTTTTTCATAATTAATAAGCTTATATTATTAAATATCCTATTATTAGCATTCCCTTACAGGGCTGTTGAAAGTGTTATTTTTCGCCTGGAAAGGGTTTTATCATTGTTTCCGTGTAAAGCAACAGTATTTAACCAATAGGCACCAGGCTTAGCATTAAAAGGGAATTTAACATTCACAGTAGTCTGTGAAAAAGCTCCTACTTTAAAGGCTTGCCTCACAATTTCTATTTCACTTCCGGTGTCGTTTACTAATTTAACTTCTAATATTCCATTTACTGGAAAATCATCATCCTGAATAATCATTATTGGAACATTAGCAGTATCGTAACTCGCTAGACGGTCAGGGAAAAAATTGACATAAACTCCCAAAGGCTTAAAAATTTCACTCAGATAGTCATCGTAGGCTTGAACAGGTTCTAATGTTTCAGGATTTTTGAAAATATCGCCCGTTATTGCCCCATTAAAATCGCCGGTAAGATAGTCGAAATGCATTACACCAGCGTAGTTTCGGTGTGCCCTGAAATATTCTGTTTCAACTGCAAGAAGATAACTGTACAATTCCTGTCGCTGATTATTTGTAGCCCCTGGGGCTATGGAATCGTATACTGCTTTTGTGAGATTAGTATACTGGCCATTACGTTTAAGCCAAAGCCAACCATATTCGTTTAACACACATGCATGGGCAGAGGGATGCGGCGAATTGGTTGATTTTTCTCCAGTACCTTCCTGGAAATTTTTCAACTTCCAATGTAAGCCAGGCCCATATTTTCCAGCATACCACTTATAATGATGGTCTTCTACAGGGTCATTTTCTCCTTCAGGGAGATTATAGCCATTGTCCCATGCCCGGTTCGAAAGATCAAGATGACGAATTTCGGAGATCAGGCCTGTAAGAATAGGTTCGCGTGTTTCGTTACAAATATCCCACCATGCAACTGACGGGTGATTCCAACAATCATTCATCCATCGTATCAGCTGAGATTTTAGTGTATCTTTATTCCAATAGGGACGATAGCTCCAGATGAAATACTCGTTTTGAATAATTAACCCTGCCTCGTCAGCAATTTCAAACCATTTGTCGGGAACAGGTCCAATGCAAAAACGGAATGTATTCCATGAATATTTTTTAGGGAGATCAGTAAGGAGAGTGCGCACCCACTTCTCATCCCACGGATGGTTGCGACAAAGTGAATCATCAAAAAACCGGTGTAAGGTTATATTGGAACCTCGCAGAAAAATAAGTTTATTATTCAGATAAGCTCTTTTTGTGGGAGTGTCGAACCTGAATTCACGCATTCCAAATCGGGCAGTATAATCATCAACACCTGTGGATAAGGTAAAACAATATAGAAAGGGATTCTGAGGTGACCATAATATGGCTTCAGTTACTGGTATATTAAAGGATATTAATTGTCGGTTATTGTTATTAGTTTCAAATTTTTTTATTACAGAAGAGACAACTTTTCCACTTTTCCACTCTTTTACAGTTCCAGTAAGAGAAAGCTGTTTTGTACCTGGTTTATTTAGAATTACAGATTGAATGGTAATTTCATTTTTATAAATATCCGGAGCAACCTGAACATTTTCAATATAAGGATAACTGGTACATATTAGTGAAACATCGTCATAAATTCCGGGAGTCCAATTTTGTTTTCATAATCATTACCAGCCGGTATGGAAGGTGAAAGGACTCCAGGGTGAGCGCCGATACGAATAGTAATCCTATTTTTACCTGTTTTATTAATCAACGATGTAATATCATAATACTGGGAGGCAAAGCAATCGCTGCTCTGTCCGGCCTTTTTCCCATTTATCCAAACAACAGTTCCAAATTGGGCTTTATTAATCTTTAAGATCACAAGCTCATGTCCTTGAATTGATTCAATAATTTTGTGATACCAGAAATAATTTCTTTTTTGAAAACTGTAGCCAATTTTCATAGTGTCTGCCTTGATATTGAGTTTTACTAATCCGGAGCCGGCCCAATAATTGCTGTAATACTCTTTACCATAAAATTTATCAACATCCATAAAAGAAGGCTTGGCCATATTCACCAAACCGGGAACTTCAACTTTATGATTAAATCGCAAAGGAATGGTTTCTCCTGAAGTACTTTCTTCAATATCCCAAAGGCCATTTAAATTTATAATTTTTCGTTGAGCATCTGCCAATATTGAACATACTGTTAAGATAATCAGAGTTAATAGCAATTTCCTCATACTAAATGAATTTATGTTGACAAAAAATTCCATTCGCTAAAATCTTGTATGTAGAGTAAAAATCAGCATACCATTTTGAAATTTCAGAATAGTAAGTTAGGTTGAAATTATAGGATACTTAAAAGTAAATAATGCTATTTAAATAGAAAAAGCCGGCAGAGTAATCTCTGCCAGACTTTAACTACAAAACTACTACACTCATGTTTATTTTAATATCCTGGGTTATTTCCACTCGCAGCCATTTTTGGATTGCGATCCAGTTCCGAGATAGGTATCGGATAAAGAAGATGCTTATTTACATCAAAGGCAAAAAGATTTGAAGCATAAGGGAATCCAAAATCCGAAGCAGTCCAGTTGCCAAGATTAATATACTCTGCTGCATGCCAGCGGCGAAGGTCGGTCCAGCGATGGCCTTCTTCACCGGCAAGTTCCAGAAAACGTTCATTCATGATATCATTCATTGTTACAGAGGCCAAAGCTGCTGGTGCAGCGGCTTCAACCCCGTCGGCAGTTGACTTGCGGGCACGTTCGCGGATGTCGTTTACCTGCTTTAATGCTTCGGCAGCATTACCGGTAGCCAGATAAGCCTCTGCAACAGCAAGCTTAACATCGGCCAGTCTAAGAATGCGGGTATTGTTGAACGAAGATAAAGCCCATGTATTATCATTACTGTCGCCTCTTGCCCCTTTCCTGTATTTAACCATTTGATAACCCGAAAATTTATTCCATTTTGGGGTAATCCACCATAGTTTCCCATTAAGGTTTTCGGCATTGTTCGATAATGTTTCCTCTTTACGTGGATCAACAGATTCAAAAGCATTTACAAGTTTTTGAGTTGGTCCGAAAACTCCCGATGAGTAATTACCCCAATGCCCATCGAAATAGTGATAGAAAGCACCCATTTGTCCAACATCTCCGCCAAAATCATTGCTTAACCATGCGTTATCCTGTGCCGGAGCATGACTAGCCTGGAATTCGAATAACGATTCGGCATTATTCTCGGTTCTGTAATCGAAATTCTCTCCGAACTTAACTAATTGACGTGTATTCGAAATTCTGCCGTAAGCGGTTATGGCTTTGTTATAATCATCAGTACTTTTATTGTTATAGCAGGCGCGTAATACATAACACTTTACAAGAAGTCCGTTAGCACCATCTTTGGTAATGCGGCCCAGATTACGATTGTCCCACGAAGCAGGTAATAAGGTTGCAGCTTCTTCAAGTGCAGCAATAGCATTATCGAGCATTTCGAAACCCGATGATGGTTCCAGTAAAGCATCGGGTATAGATGAGATACGTTCGCCCTGGATAGGTGCTTTGCGATACCAGTCCCACAGCTTATAAAAACAGTACGACCTGAGAAAAAGCATTTCACCCCTGTTGGCATTCTTAATTTCATCGCTGGTGTAAAGTTTCTGAATCTCAGGTTCATCGAATTTTTCGAGCATGAAATTGCAACGCGAAACAACAGCATAAAGCCTTTTCCATTGTCCTTCGACTAAACCCGTGGAGCCATTCAATCCCGAGAAAGTTTCAAAGGTGTTACCCGATCCATCGGATGTGATATCATCTCCTGGTAATAACCAAAAACCATGTTGGGTAGCATCGTTTAATTGGGGTCCATAAATATTGGAAATGGCAGCATAAGCCGCGCCTACTCCTCGCTGTATACGTTCTTCGTTTTGAAAGTAATTTGATTCCAGCTCCTTGGTGGGTTCAATATCAAGATTTTTATCGCATGAAGTGAATGATAGCAGACCCGACAGCAGAAGCGAACTGATGGTGATATATTTTTTTCTTATCATAATTTCAAAATTTTGTAAGTTAACTACTGTTAGAAACGAACATTTAGACCCATAAAAAATACTCTTGGTGTAGGATATTTATCACTTTCCGGATCAAAACCTGAGTATTTGGTTATGGTAAAAAGGTTTGACGATCCTGCATAAATCCTGAGATTGGAAATGCTCTTTCTTGTAAAATCGTAAAAGGAAGCAGGCAACGTAAAGCCTATTTGGATATTCGACAAACGGAAATACGAGGCATTTTCAACAAACCTATCGGATCTACGGAAGTTTTGTGCCGGGTCGCCTCCAATAACACGTGGCATAGACGTTGATGTATTATTGGGCGTCCACGAATCGTAAATGCTTGTGGATAGATTGTTACCGGTACCAGGTGTGTACTCCATGGCAGCGCGGAGGTCGTTGTATTTAACAACATCGCCAACACCTGTAAACTGAGCGCCCAAGTCGAAATTCTTATATTCAATGTTGAAATTCAATCCATAAAAGAAACCGGGAATGGATTTGCCAAGGTACACCTGGTCGTAGCTATTGATAACCGAATCGGGTATATTGGAATAGAATTCATCCGGATTTTTTGGAGCACTTCTTACATCATTGAAATATAAGTCGCCGGGAGCAACTTTAGCTGTCTGATAGCTTACATCGTTGTATACCGCTTTCCAGGCATCAAGTTCTTCCTGTGTTTGGAAGATTCCGCCAACTTTATAACCTCTCAGGTAGAATAAAGGATAGCCTTCCTCAATATTCCACAAGGGAATATCCATGTATGTTTTTCAACATTATTATTAACAGTAGTGAAGTTACCGCCGACATTATAACGGAAATCTCCCACTTCTCCATTGTAGTTCAGAGAAATTTCTATACCGGAGTTGCGCACCGAAGCAATATTATCAACAGGTTGCAGACTCACTCCCACACTGTTTGGCAGTGAAACTTCCTGAAGAATACCGGTTGTGAGCTTATTGTAGTATTCGAAAGATAAGGTCATATTGCGGATCATTACCGCATCAAACAATATGTTGTCGATGTTTTTCCCATTGCAGGTTAGGATTAGCTAATCAAAACTGTGGCGGCTGAGCTGAAATATCCTTTACCGATAGCCGCAGAATTGATTCCCCATGCAAAACTTGGTTTGGTGTCTATGGGCGAGAGGTATGCAAGGTCGCGTACTTCCTGGTTGCCTAGCTGGCCCCATCCGGCACGGATTTTTAGGTCGTTAAGCCAGGTTAAATCCTGCAGAAAAGGTTCGGATGATATACGCCAGGCAACTGATGCCGACGGAAATGTACCCCAACGGTTCTCAGGAGCAAAACGTGCACTGCCATCACGACGAACCGTTAAATCGAGATAATACCTCGAATCGTAATTATAACCGATACGTCCCAATAACCCTTGAAGTGCCCAGCGATTGATGTCCGAACCAACGTTGGTATACTTGTTTTCACCGCCTAGTTTACGGAGATAATCGAGGGTGGTGGTCATATATTCGGTCGACATTCCGGTATATTTGCTGTTATATTGCTGGTCCATACCACTCAACAGTAAGTCAATATTGTGTTTACCGAACGAATTATTGTAATTCACCGTAATTTCGTTCACAAAGTTGTGGTTATATACATCGCGTTCGCCATAGGTACCAACCGAATTACCACCACCTATGGAACGGGGATCACCGGCTGCATATCTTAAAACACTTGACCGGAAATCGGTAAATTCATATCGGTTTGTGGTATACATATCCATACTTGCCGAAGCTTTTATCTTCAGGTTTTTGAGTGGCTCAACTTCAACATATACATTACCCATATTGCGAAGTGATTTATAGTTGGCATCATTCATATCAATCACACCCGGTAAATTAATTCGTGTTCCGGTACCGTATATTTTGTCGCTCTTGTACGTCCCGTCAGGTTGATATCCGCTTACAGTTGGTGCATATCCGCCAGGTCCATTTTCGTCGTAAATGGGCTGCCATGGTGGAGTTTGTGCTGCTTCCCAGTAGGTTACAAGAAAATCGTTATCTCTTCCTTCGGCAGATGTGATACGATAGTTTACACCTGTTCGGAGCCACTTGGCAATACTCGTGTTAATCTTAAATGAGCCTGAATAGCGCTCCAGATTGCTTCCAATAAGTGTTCCCTCCATATTTGAGTACCCCATCGAAACAAAATAATCCGATTTTGGAGTTCCTCCTGACAAACGGAGCGAATAATCCTGGGTAGGGGCATTCTTATTTTTCATGGCTTCCTGCCAGTCGTAAGTTGGATTATTCCCTAAATATTTAGGACTGTTGGGATCAAATACATCCTTGTTGAGGGGATCGACTGATAAGGTAGGATCGGTGGCATACACATCCTGAACATGCTTGGCATATTGCTGGGTATTTAAAACATCAAGTTTCTGGGTGATATTCTGAATACCATACCGGGAGCTGAATTCTACAACCGGCTTATCGCCACGTCCTTTTTTGGTAGTGATAAGAATAACTCCGTTTGCCGCACGTACACCATAAATAGCAGCGGCAGAGGCATCCTTTAATACCGAAATGGATTCGATATCATTGGGATCGATCAAAGTCATGATATTGAGCGGACCACGAACATCCGAGCACGTGCATCTTCCTGACCTTCGATTCCTGCTCCGAACTCCGTTACAGGTACTCCGTCGATAACATACAAAGGTGAAGAAATACCCCAGGTGTTTACTCCCCGAATACGAATGGTTGGACGCGCCATCGGGTTACCGCTTGTTCCGGCTATCTGAACACCGGTCATACGACCTTGCATGGCTAATTCGGGCGACATGGCAACTACTTTGGCAATGGATCCTGAATTAACAGTGGATATAGAAGTAGTTACATCTTTTTTCGAACGACTTCCGTAGCCAATTACAACAACTTCCTCAAGCTTTTTAATATCAGGAACTAACTGTATATGGAGGGTGGTCTGAGTTCCAGCCTCCATCCTCTCGGTAATGTAACCAATAAACGAAAAGATCAGAACACTATTTCCCGATGGTAGGTCAATCGAATATTTTCCATCTATATCGGTTACTGTTCCCAGTGTGGTGCCTTCAACAGTAACATTCACACCGGGTATTGGTTCGTTGTTGGTGGCATCGCTAACGATACCGGATATGACCTGTTTCTGGTTTACTAAACCGGTTGGTGTAATTACAATTAAATTATTTTCCAGAACCTTATAGGTTACTCCGGATTTATCGAAAAGTTGAGATAATACATCTTCGACCTTGATATTCTGCAGATCTACGGTAACCAAACGGTTTACATCGCTCAGCTCATCATTGTAGAAAAAACGAAAATCACTCTGTGCTTCAATGGTACGGAATACTTCCTTTACACTGACATTTTGGAGTGTGAGATCAAATCTTTTGGTTTGAGAATATACACTGGCCGATGCTTGTAGTGTAAAAACCAAAATAGTGATTAGTGTAAGTTTCATAACAAGTAGTATTTTTTTTAATCGCCAATTTGTAGAATAGCAATATTTACAGTTAGTTTTTTTCATAACTTTGAAAGGTTTTAATCATTAATAATTACTGAGGATTATGCGTCTAACCGAAAATCCCCGGGAAATTTTTTAAAACTGACAGATCGCAGGATGTTGCAGCATTCTGCGATTTTTGTTTAAAGTGAATTCTAATTCATAGGCTTTTGTAGTTTATTAGTTTAACAATAGTTGTAACTTATTCTCTGTTTATTAGCATTTTATCGTACGATTTTTTGAACGATTTATTTTCGAACAGGTAAACAGTGTTTTCCTGAATACTGAATTCAATAGGAGCTGATATTTTCATGAGGTTAAGCACCTGCTCAAGAGTTTCGTCTTTTAAAGTGCCCGAAAATTTATAGTTTTCCAGAGATTCCGATTTAAACTGAAATTTAACGTTATATCTTCGCTCAAGTTTTTTTAGTGAGGTTGGCCATGGTTTCTCCTTCAATAATCCACCGGCTGTCCTTCCACGATGTATATACCACCGGATCGATTTCGGGCAATAACACAAGATTATCGGTCTCGTGCACCGCTCTTTCGAGCTGCTTTTCCCTTTTCTCCTTAATGATGTCGCTTTTGAATATGTTTATGTCTTTAATAAATGTAACCAACTGGTTAGGTTTAAGCCTGATTTCCATTTCGGCACTTTTGCCGTCCTGGCCGACTATAGTTACTGCCCCTTTCACCAGCGTGGTTTCAATGGTATTTTCTTCGGGATATGCTTTCACATTGAATTCGGTACCATATACTTTCACGTCCAGATGCGTGGTTTTAACTATAAACTGCATATCGGTACTTTTTACAACATCGAAATAGGCTTCTCCGGTAAGAAATACATTCCTGTTCCTCTTGCCGAAATCGACGGCATATTTCAGTTTGCTTCCTGCATTGAGCCATACTTTGGAACCATCGGCGAGGTTTACCACTGTGCGCGATCCAAATGGGGCTTCCACTTCATTCCAGGCTTGCGTAGAATTGAGTACCGATGCATTATTTAAAAACCGGTAGCCTATAATCCCAAGTGTAATTACAATAGTGATAATAGCGGCATACTTGAGTATTTCCTGAATAAAATAGCGTTTCCCTTCCCGGTCCGCTTTTTCGAAAGCCGAAACCCGGTTTTTATAATACTTTGCTTTTACACGTTGCCAGGATATATCCGAATTATAGGCTACCGAAGTTTGCGTGAGCTTGGCAGTTTCGTAGATATCGCGTAACTGATCGTAATACTTTTTATGATCGTCGCTAATTCGAATCCATGAAAGCGCTTCTTCCCTTTCAGTAGGATCAGCTGTTCCGGTAAGATATTTTACCAGCAGCTCATCTTTTTCTATGTAATTGTTCTGTTCCATTATTTACGCATCGGTTTAATGATCCCTTAAAATGGTTTAAGGGTGACAAACAAAATGTGAATTTTTAAATTTTTTTATACTGCTGATAAAATAAGGGCGATAAGCGCCAGATATTCCGCGAGTTCATTGCGCAGCTTTTGAAGGGCACGAGCCATTTGCGTTTTTACAGTGTTTATAGAGATACCCAGCTTATCGGCAATTTCCTGGTAGGTTTTATTCTCGTAACGGTTCATGCAGAATATTTTACGGCATTGTTCGGGGAGAGAATCAATCACTTCCGATATTTTTGCCTCAAGTTCTTTAACCACCAGGTTTACGGAAGGGTAGTCGGCAGATGCGCCTTCAAGAATTTCCCGGTCGTTAAAATAATATTGTTCCTCACGGTATTTGTCTTCTACCTTCTTATGGCGTACATATTTAAGACATTGGTTATATATACTCTTATATAAAAACCCCCGGAGAGAAGTGTTTATAGAAATATATTTGCCGGTTTCCCAAAGATGACAGAAAAAGTCTTCTACAATCTCCTCGGCAGCAGCGGTATCTTTTAAAAAATGTTCGGCAAACAAACAAAGTCCGGTAAAATGTTGCCTGAAGATGAATTCAAATGCAGCTTCATCTCCCTGCTGCAATTGTTTTATCAGTTCATCTTCGTTCATCTTCAATTTATTAATTAGCTAAGTTCCACAAAATCACCTAAAAAATGTTCACGAAAAAATCAGGTAAATATATTTTATTTATTCGCCTAAAGAATAAGGGTATAAAAATTAAATCAGATTTGCCATTACTGCTCCTGTTATTCTTACCAGATCAGCCGGATTCAGCTTCATCTGGATGCCCCGTGCACCCGAACTTATACAAACAAAAGGACAAACGATTTATCTCCTCATGCATAAAACCGGATAGTTTTTTTCATTCCTATGGGCGAACATCCTCCTCTTATGTATCCTGTAAGTTCCTGAATTTCTTTTACAGCAACCATTTCAACACTTTTATTCCCCGATGCTCCGGCAGCTTTTTTAAGATCGAGCCCGGCATTTCCCGGAATTACGGCTATAAGTATTCCTGTTTTATCCCCTCGCAATACAAGGGTTTTATATACACTATGTATCTCTTCACCAATTTTTAATGCAACAGTTGTAGCTGTCAAATCGCTTTCATCCACCTCATAAGTCAGAAGCTCATATTTTATTTTCTGTTTATCCAGTATGCGCGCTGCATTTGTTTTACTCATAATTTACAGGATTTAAACAAATAATTCGGATACAACTTAAACCACCTTCATCAGGTTTTGTTTTAACATTGCAAATCAAATACAATGAAGTTAAAGTTATTCATTTTAATAGCCATTATGTTTTCGCATTCGGATAAAAACCCTGAGAAACCCAATATTAAAATTGAAAAAGGTGGTTTATATAATCCTTTTCTGCCTTTTGTAAATGCTCCCGAAGGTTGGTCGGGTAATAAGGTAAACAACCGTAACGAGTTTCAGAATATCGAAAGTATCAGGATGCCTTCCTTTTGGGATGTAATCAGATGGAAACTGAAGAAAAACCCGCAGGAAAAGGAAAAAAAAGCCGATCAGTATGCGTTGAATGTATTGCAGGATACTACTTTTTTCAGTTCAAAAAACGATATGATGGTATGGCTGGGGCATTCTACATTTCTTATCAGGATAAATGGATTGCTGATAATGACCGATCCGGTGTTTTACGATGTGCCTCTGGTCAAAAGACATCACGGTCTTCCTTTTGACCCTTCACTGATTAAGGGATTAGATTACATCCTTATCTCGCATAATCACCGCGACCACTGCGATAAAAAGAGCCTGAAACTTCTGGGGAAAAATAATCCGGATGCCATAGTACTTGCCGGATTAGGCATGGAAAAACTTCTGGGGAAATGGATATCCAACACCATTCAGGAAGCCGGCTGGTTTCAGAAATATAAGACCGACAGCCTTATCAGCTTTGTTTATTTGCCGGCACAGCATTGGAGTAAAAGGGGATTAACTGATACCAATAAACAGCGTTTGGGGTTCCTTTGCTATTGAAGTTACCGGCACAAAATTATACTTTGGTGGCGATACCGGCTGGGCCAGTCATTTTGAATATCTTGGAAAAGCTTTTGCTCCCTTCGATGTGTGTATGCTTCCGGTGGGTGCTTATTCGCCCCGATGGTTCATGCAATCGTCGCATATCGATCCGGCACAGGCAGTGAGCGCTTTTAACATGCTGAAGGGTAAAACATTTATTCCCATGCACTATGGCACCTACGACCTGAGTGATGAACCCATGAGTGAACCACTACGACTGCTCGAAAAGGAATTCGAATCAAAAAGCAGATCGGGTTTGAAATTACCTGCTGTTGGCGAAATTATTCCATTGTAATTTGCAGTTCATAATTGGTCCGACTGACATCAAAAGTATCATTTGCTATAATTTCATCAAGCAATGGACGTAATATTGGGTACCCCAATTCCCTTAAATTTTTAATTCTACTTTGACAGATTTGGATAATGGTGAAAGAGGAATAACTTATGCCACGAATGCACAAATGAAAAATTAAAGAAAGGATAATAAAAAAAAGAGAAATAGTCACGAACTGACTGCTTGCAGTCAGCCCACGAATAATTTATTCGTGCATTCGTGGCTATTTATAAATTTTTGTTTTGATAATTTTTAAATGTGTCAAAGTAGAATTAATAAAAAAAATGCTGCCCGGGAAACCGGAACAGCAAGGAGGGTTATGGCGGAGAGAGAAACGCTGTTATTCGGATAACTTCTGTAATTGATCAATTATTTTATTGCCCGACTTTTCATATTTCTTCTGGTAATTAGCCAGTGGCTCCAGATCGGGTGTGTTGAAAAAGGTTTTTCCCGAATAAATGTTCTTTTTGTTTTTATTGTAAACATCGTAGTTATAAATATGGAAGAGGTTGCTGCCTCCTTCATATTTCAGAAAATAATGGTCGAGAAACAAAACATATTCTGCATTATGTTGCTTAATTAGTTTCTGATAATCTTCGTCTTTCAGATCCGAAAGATCCGATACCATCATTTCCTTATCGTACCGGTATTGCACTTTATCAAGAAAAACATTGCTGTTCTTATCGTGGGCGAGGTGCACAAAATTGAATCCTGAGCCGTGAATTTTTTTTATGCCCTGAATGATTTCCATACTGAAAGCTTCTTCAAGACTATCTTTCGAGAGCGCTGTTTTTTCAGCAATATTTTCGGCCATAAAATAATTGGAAGTAATATTTCCTTCTTTCAAGCCTATTACCAGAACTGTTTTTACCTTGGCTCCTGTTTCTCCAGGATTGGACTTCTTATCTCCGTCGCTCCGGCAGGGCAAAGCAGACGTACTTACTCCAACTATAAAAAATTGTAAGTATTGTGAAATAAAAAAATTTTTCATTGGTTTGAGGTTTTTAAATTTACAGCACAAAGTTGACTGCTTCTATATTAACCTATACTTATAACAGCCTTAATTAATTATGAAGTTTCATGCCGGCTCGTTATACCTGTAACCTACCGAACGGATAGTCTCAATCAGTTTGTCGTATTTCCCCAGCTTTTTTCGTAACCCCACAATCTTAACGTCCACACTCCGCTCCGTTACATAATAGTCGTTCCCGTAATCGTGTTCTATTATCTGGCTTCTGGTAAAAACCTTCCCGGGTTTTTCGGCCAGTAACTCAAGCAATTTAAACTCGGCATAGGTAAGATTAAGCTTCTCGTTGTCCAGAAAAACAGTATAGGTCTCCTTATTAATGAGCAAGCCTTTCGGATGGTTCTGCCTTTCCTCCGTATAAACCGGGGTTTGTTTCAAAGGGCCGTGTAATGCATAATTTTGCTTGTTGAGGATTTTCTTGATTCTTACAGCAAGTTCTTTTATACCGAAAGGCTTCACAAGGTAGTCGTCTGCTCCTAGTTCCAGGGCAGTAACTATATCTATCTCATCTCCCTTGCAGGTTATCATAATCACCGGTATATGATTCCACCGGCTTTCCATTTTAATGGTTTTGCACACTTCCAGACCATCCATGTCGGGCATTAACCAGTCGCTTACCACAACATCAGGTGGATTGGAATCGATATGTGCCAGTGCTTTTTCGGATTATTAAAAGTAAAAACTGTAAATCCTTCCTTTTTAAGGTTAAACTGAAGAAACTCCAGGATATCTTCTTCATCG
>JAAUTT010000029.1 GCA_012031335.1 Bacteroidales bacterium
ATAAGAGACCGTCAATTCGCCAGATCAAACAAAAAAGACAGGATTAGTGTTTTAAGTCAATAACAATAGCAAAATGAGAAGTCTGGTTTATTTTATGCATGCATCGCTTGATGGGTTTGTTGCCGGACCAAAGGGTGAACTGAACTGGGCAACTGTTGATGGTGAAATTTTTGAGTTTGTTTCAACAATGACAGCCCAGGCCGATACAGCCCTTTATGGACGGGTAACGTATCAGATGATGGAGGCATATTGGCCAAAAGCTGGTGAAAAGCCCAATGCAGGCAAACACGACAAAGAACATTCAATCTGGTATAAAAATGTATCAAAGGTTGTTTTATCAAAAACAATTACCGAAACCGGACTGAAAAATACAAAGGTGATAAGTGACAATCTCCTGGAGAACATAAACAGCTTAAAACAATCAGGCGATGGAGGGAGTAAAAACATTCTGATTTTTGGCAGTCCGGGAGCTTCTCATTCGCTTATAAAACTTGGATTAATTGACGAATATTGGATTTTTGTGAATCCGGTTTTAATAGGACAGGGTATTCCGTTATTTAAATATATCACCGACAAAGTCAACCTAAAGCTTTTGGAGAATAAAACATTTACTTCGGGAGTTGTTGCGCTGCATTACAGAAAAGTAGAATGAACAAGCCAAACTAAATCAGATATTTAATTATAGTATTTTTATTTTATCCAGCGGATTGAACCCTTTCCTCCGGGAAACACACCGGATGCTCTTCAGCCAGTTTTTTAAGCTTATCACGAAAGGTAGACAAACTCAAACCAAGAATTCGGGCAGCTTCGGACTGATTTCCCGCTGTTGATTTCAAAGCCTGATCAAACAGTTGATTTTCGAGGCAGTGCATAACATCGCGGTAGGCCATATTTTCCTGCCGGAAACAAACCGTGCAGGCCGATGAAACATCTTTTGAAATGCCGGTTATTTCACGTGGAAGATTTTCAATATCAACAGTATTTTCACTAACCAAACTGATTCTTTGGGCAATATTCCTTAACTCACGCACATTGCCCGGCCAGTTATATTTTATAAGGGCATCCATGGCTTCGCGGGTTACGGTTAATTTTTTTGGGGGTACAAATTTTCTGAAAAAGTGTTCAAGCAAAAGCGGAACATCATCCAGCCTTTGTCTCAGGGGAGGAATATGGACTGGCATCACGTTAATCCGATAATATAGGTCAGACCTGAAATGTTTTTCCTTTACCATTTCCATGAGATCAACCTTCGAAGCGCATATCAGTCTTACATTAATAGGAATGGTAGCCAGTCCGCCAACCCTGAGCAGTTCCTGCGACTCCAGCACACGAAGCAGCTTTGCCTGTATATCCATGGGAACATCATCAATATCATCCAGGAATATACTTCCCTCATTGGCAATTTCAAACAGTCCCTTTTTTGCATTAACGGCACTTGTAAAAGCTCCTTTTTCATGTCCGAAAAGTTCACTCGCCATCAGATCCGATGGTAGGGCTGTGAGGCTCACCTTGATAAGTGGTTTCTGCCAGCGGTTGCTCAGCCGGTGTATATATTCGGCAAAGATTTCCTTTCCCACCCCTGTTTCTCCTACCAATAACACCGAAAAGTCGGTTTCGGCAATTTTACCGATTTCTTTCAGTAAAATGCGCATCCCCGCATTTTGTGTGATCAACGAAAATGACTGCTGTTGATTCATATTTTGTTCTTATGTTAACAAATTCTGGGTAACTGTTCACCCGAAATCATATCCACAATGCGATGACTGCCAATGACTGTCTTCAGCTTTACCAGTGGTTTTTCGTCTGTTACTTCGCCAATGATGGAAGCGTTAACCCCTAATGGATGGTTTTGCAGGCAGTTAAGTACCATATCGGCAACAGAGTCAGGGACAAAAAAGAGCATTTTACCTTCGTTGGCAACATACAACGGATCGAAGCCCAGTATCTCGCATGCACCCTTAACTTCCTCCTTCAAAGGAATTGCACTTTCCCACAGTGTTATTCCCAGGTTGGCTGATTTGGCCAGCTCATTACAGGCCGAAGCCAGACCACCGCGTGTTGGATCGCGCATGCAATGAATTTCTTTTGTTTCCTTGTAAATGGTCTCGAGAAGACCAATCATGGGCGCTGCATCGCTCTGTATTTCTGTTCCGAACTGCAGCCCTTCGCGCGATGATAGGATTGCAATTCCATGCTCGGCAATCGACCCGTTAATGATAATTTTATCGCCAGGGCGGATGTTCACCGGATGGATATCCAAGCCAGGCATTTGCTCCCCAATGCCTGCCGTATTGATAAATATTTTATCGCCTTTTCCTTTTCAACAACTTTGGTATCGCCGGTAACTACGGCCACGCCACTCTTATCGGCGGCTATACGGATTGATTTTACTATTTGTCGCAATGTCTCCACTTCCAAACCTTCTTCCAGAATAAGTCCGAGGGAGATATACCTGGGTTTTGACCCACAGCATACCAAATCGTTAACTGTTCCGTAAATTGCCAGTTCACCGATATCGCCACCCGGGAAAAATATGGGCTGCACCACAAACGAATCGGTGGTAAGGGCAATTTTCCCGTTTACCGGTAATAAGGCTCCGTCGTGCATCTGCCTCAGGTAGGGATTGTCAAGCTCTTTGAGTAATACTTGTTCAATTAGGGTGTTGGATAGTTTCCCTCCGCCGCCGTGTGCCATTACAATTCGGGGATAATCGTTAACCGGTATGGGACAGGAGATTTCCATATTTAATTTTTTTGAAAACGGTAATAAGCATTGCATGCTCCTTCGTGCGATACCATGGGAGCTCCGAGAGGATGTTCCGGGGTGCATTGGGAGCTAAAGGCAGGGCACTGATGTGGCTTGAGCCTCCCTTGTAAAATCTGACCCGATAAGCAGATCTCAGGATCGGAATACTTTTTCACAGGTAAGGAAAACTTCTTTTCAGCGTCGTATTTTTCATAATTGGCATTTAACCTAAGGCCGCTGTTGGGAATCATCCCAATTCCCCGCCAGGTTTGATCGCACTTTTCGAAAACCTCGCTGATCTGCTGTTGTGCCTGTATATTTCCATCGGTTTTTACAGCTCGTTTATATTCATTTGTAACATGGCAGGTGCCTTGTTCGAGTTGTTCCACCACCGACAGAATTCCCTTTAGTACATCAAGAGGTTCGAATCCTGTAACAGCAATGGGTACACCATACTTTTCGGCTAAGGGGATGTATTCATTAAATCCCATTACTGCGCACACGTGACCGGCAGCCAGAAATCCGTTTACAAGATTACCGGGAGAAGACAAAATAAGTTCCATAGCCGGAGGTACCAGCACATGCGAACTGATGATACTGAAGTTTTCAAGGGCTAGTTTTTTAGCCTGCGATACAGCTAGAGCATTCACGGGAGCTGTAGTTTCGAAACCAATGGCAAAAAAAACCACTTCCCTTTCAGGATTTTCCCGGGCAATTTTTACCGCATCCAGGGGCGAATATACAACCCGGATATCTGCGCCCTGGGCCTTAAGTCGGAGCAGGTCGTGAGATGATCCCGGAACCCGGAGCATATCGCCGAATGAGGTAAAAATAACTTCACTATGCGCGGCAAGTTCCAGGGCAATGTCTATTTTTTCAAGAGGAGTGACGCAAACCGGACATCCGGGGCCATGTATAAGGTTCAGTGATGATGGAAGAAAATCACCGAGACCATATTTCATAATGGCATGAGTTTGACCACCGCATATTTCCATGATATTCCAGGGGCGGGTAACGATCCGGTTGATCTTTTCTGCCAGTGTTTCCACTAACTTTAAATCGCGGTATTCGTCAACATATTTCATAACAGTGAGTGGTTCTGTTTATGTTAAATTATCGAGCCCTGTTGTCCATTCCCTGAAAGTAGCAAGTGTGGCTTCGGCTTCCGCTGCATCTACTTTACTCAAGGCTGTTCCGGCATGGGCAATCACAAAATCTCCGATGCCTGCTTCGGGAAGCCATTCCACGCAGATATTTTTAGTTATTCCGGCAAAGCTTACTGTTGCCATTCTAAGGCCAGGGGTAGTTTCGTCTATCGAGATTATTTGTCCAGGTACTGCCAGGCACATAAGCTTAAAATTTTACCATTAATTATAAAGTAGCTTTTATTAATTAAGTTAATCAATATTAAGATAAAAAGATAAAAACATCTAATATTAATACACTGATAGTTATCATACAAAGAGCAGGAAGTTTACGGGATCTTCATTGTGTTTCTTTTTTTAAATCTAATTTTTATTTAATTCAATACTTTGTTACCGCGATTGAATTATTCACATTGGACTAGCGAAAAAGCTTAATTGTAAATAAATAATTGAAAAACAAACAATTTCCTATGTAGAACTGCAGTATGGTCCCCTTAACTGCTTTTGCTATTCTTTTAGGATAATAAAACATTAAGACATTTTTAATTTCTGCTGACCATAGATGGGGAAGATAATCAAAGGTGGGAACAAATGGTGAAAAAATTAGGTTCTTAGGAATTAAAATTCTATTTTCAGTTCTTTAAACTACTAATCGTTTATTTAATGAACATGGGCGGCACAAAAATCCTTTCCCTGGAGCTTTTCAATAAAGAATACTGGGCGAAACCTGCTGCAGAGGTTGCAAAAACAGGATTAGAAAAAATGAAAGCGCTTGTGGCGCAGGTTTCTTAACGAATGAATATGAAAAATCAGACAAGTAACCTTATGGTCGCAGCCATTGCTCTTACCGGCGTAAGTGGTTATGCACAGTCGCAGCAAAAACCAAAAGCCGATAAGCGCCCAAACATTCTCTTCTGCATTTCCGACGACCAGTCGTTTCCCCATGCCGGAGCCTATGGCTGCAAATTGGTTAAAACACCGGCATTCGACAGGGTTGCCCGTGAAGGGATTCTTTTTACAAATGCTTATACTCCCAATGCCAAATCGGCACCATCGCGGTCGTGTATCATCACAGGCCGAAACTCATGGCAACTGGAGGCAGCAGCTAATCACTGGCCTTATTTTCCTGCAAAGTTCAAAACGTATGCTGAGGTCTTAACCGAAAACGGGTACCATGTGGGGCACACCGCCAAGGGTTGGGGACCGGGTGTTGTAGAGAAAAGGGATGGCAAAGACCGGGAGCTGCTGGGAAGGGCTTACAACAAATATTCTGCCGACGCCCCTACCAGCCAGATTAACAGGAACGATTATGCAGCTAATTTCCGCGATTTTCTTGAATCAAATACTGATGGACAGCCTTTCTGTTTTTGGTTTGGTTGCACCGAACCGCACCGTGCTTACGAATTCCGCTCTGGAGTGGAAAAGGGCGGAAAAAAACTTTCGGACATTGATGAGGTGCTGAAGTTCTGGCCCGACAACGACTCCGTTCGCCACGATATGCTCGACTATGCTTACGAGATTGAACATTTCGACCAGCACCTCGGCAAAATGCTTCAAATACTCGAAGAAAAAGGATTGCTCGAAAATACGCTTATCGTGGTAACATCCGACAATGGCATGCCCTTCCCGCGGGTAAAGGGTCACGAATATGAGTATTCCACACATCTGCCGCTTGCCGTGATGTGGCAAAATGGAATTGCTGAACCAGGAAGAAAAGTGGATGGGTTTGTTAGCTTTACCGATTTTGCCCCTACTTTTCTTGACATGGCAAGCATTAAACCCGAAAAGAGCGGCATGCAGCCTTTTCGAAGGTACCAGTCTTTTACCTGTTTTCGGCAACATAGCAAAAGGCAGGGATTTTATGGTAATCGGTAAAGAACGCACCGATGTGGGGCGTCCTGATGATCAGGGTTATCCCATCCGCGGAATTGTAGAGAAGGGGTATATGTATCTTCGTAATTTCGAACCTTCACGCTGGCCTGCCGGAAATCCCGAAACCGGTTACCTCGATACCGATGGCAGTCCGACGAAATCGTTTATTCTGAACCATCGGCGAATAATCGGAAAGAGCCAGTTCTGGGACTGGAACTTTGGAAAGCGTCCCGCTGAAGAGCTGTATCATATTGCCAATGACCCGTTCTGCCTGAATAACCTGGCGTCCTTACCCGAACATACATCACTGAAAATGCAGCTCGAGAGAAAGCTTATGGATGAATTAAAAAAAGAAGGCGACCCCCGGATGTTTGGCAAAGGCGATATGTTCGATAAATACCCGTATTCGGATAAAAACAGCGTCAACTTTTACAACCACTACAAAGCAGGGGAAAAGCTGAATTCGGGCTGGGTGGAAGATACGGATTTCGAAAAGGAAGTAATTGATTGAAAACGCTATGAAAGTTTTTATGAGCACTGACATCATGCTTGTTTAAAGATGAGAGTAGTATGAACAGGATGGACATTACATAGAAGTGTATATCAAAACCTTTAATAAATTTTAAAATGATGAAGCAGATACTTTATTTCAACTTTTTTCTATTGTTTTTTGTTGGCTATGCTGTTGCCCAGCAATCCGCTAACCCCCGGCTGCTCATAACCACCGACATTGGCGGCGACCCTGACGATCAGCAATCGCTGGTGCGCCTCATGGTGTATACCAACGAGTTTGAAATTGAAGGTCTGATCAGTTCTGCTCGCCGGTACCCCGGGTGAGCTGAAGGAAGAAATTGTCAGGCCTGACCTGATTGAAGAAATTATTCATGGTTACAAGGAGGTTTATCCAAATCTCCTAAAGCACGATAAACGCTATCCAGTTCCGGAAAAACTGTTATCGGTGGTGAAGAAGGGAAACCCCAAAAGAGGCTGGAATTATGTAGGCAAAGGCCACGATACCGAAGGTTCGGAATTGGATAATCCATTGTGTGGATAAAAAAGACAACCGACCTCTGAATATTAGCGTTTTCGGGGGACAAACCGATTTGGCACAGGCTCTTTGGAAGGTCAAAAATACCAGAACGGAAAAGGAATATCAAAAATTCATATCTAAAATAAGGGTTTACGATATCAACGACCAGGACCATATCTTCAGTAACATACGCGAAAATCATCCTGACATGTTCTACATCCTGGCTAAAGCGCCCGATGGTTCCGATAAACGAGAAGGCGCCTATAGAGGTGTGTATCTGGGAGGCGACGAGCAACTCACTTCGCTGGAATGGTTAAAGCAATATGTGATTCAAAACCATGGACCTCTGGGTCCGCTCTATCCGCTTAAAACATGGACAGCCCCCAATCCGCATGGGGTTATGAAAGAGGGCGATACCCCGTCCTGGTTTTTCTTCCTCAACAACGGGCTGAATGTTCCCGCACAACCTGAACTTGGCGGCTGGGGTGGAAGGTTTATCCTGAACGAAAAAGGTTATTACTCCGATGCAGTGGATTCGTTCCTGAACGTGAAAAATGCTAGAGCTACTGTTTTTCGATGGCGTACCGATTTTCAGAACGACTGGGCTGCCCGTATGGACTGGTGTGTTAACGACTTTGCCGCCTGCAACCATGCTCCTCAGGTGAAAGTAAACCGCTCATCAGGAACGGCACCTCTTAAAATTTCTGCACGTCCGGGCGAAATGGTTACACTGAATGCTGCCGAGTCATCCGATCCCGATGGACACTCCCTCGTTTACGAATGGGAGTTTTATCCAAAAAACGGGTATTCCGACAATATGCTAACTGCTGAAAGCAATGGAATTGCCCGGATACAAATGCCCGAGCTTAAAAGTAGCGAAAGCATTTCGCTGGTGCTGAAAGTAAGTGACAACGGAACTCCCTGGCTTGTTTCCTACAAACGAATTCTGATAGTAAATCCTGTAAAATAGCGATAAAGTAGAGGATCTTATTTTTAATTCATCACTGGTTTTTATCGAAGCATCTTTCAAGGCAAAAATCAGGCTTCTGTTCTGCTAATTGGATTCTACGTATTTTTCTATACAGGAAGATTAAAAAACGGAGAACACCAGTATTCTATTACAATTATATCAAACGGGATACTAAAGGATTACTTAAAATCAACCTAAATAGCTTTGAATTTACCATGAAACGCTTAAACGACCTGAAATAATTTATATCTTGCTAAAGATGCTATTAACTTAAATGAATGGGATGAAATAGAATTTGAGCTTTATAGCTAATTCTACATCCCAAATAATACTATTTGATGAAACAATTTCCTTTACTACCATCACTATTGTTTTCAACTTCGTTGATTAGCAATGCTGTGGTACGCTCTAATGTCTTCTTCATTATCAAAGATGGGCACCCTCGCGAAGGTACCAACCCTGAAATATGGGAGACCTATCGCGGATAAAAGGTGAAATACGTAATTTTCCAAAGCCTGTTGAAAATGAAAATAAATAATCTGCGATCGTTCGTTTTGTTGGGTTGTGTCGCATCTTCCTTCACGGCTAGTGCACAGCAGAAACCCAACATGGTGCTTTTCATTGCCGACGATGTAAGCTGGGACGACCTGGGCTGCTACGGCAACAAAAATGTGAAAACCCCGAATATCGACAAACTGGCTGCCCGGGGTATTCGCTTTAATAATTTTTTCCTTACAGCCAGCTCGAGCAGTCCAAGCCGCAACAGCATTATTACAGGTCGCTATCCGCATAATACCGGCGCTGCCGAGCTGCATTCGGAGCCTCCATTGGATATGGTTTCTTTTCCCGAACTTCTGAAAAAACAGGGTTATTTTACTGGTCATGCCGGAAAATTCCACATGGGCAATTATGCTTTGCGGGGATTCGATGTTAGTCACCAGAAAAACAATGGCGACGGGGGAGAAGATATGTGGCTTCATACCATCCAAAACCGCCCCAAAGACAAACCTTTTATGATGTGGTTTGCAGCCCTGGACGCTCATCGCGATTGGGGCCCAAATGAATTTTCGGGAACTCATAACCCCGAATCATTAAATCCGCCTGCCTATCTGGTAAATGATAAGGAAACAAGGATCGATCTTGGAAAGTACTACGACGAAATTGCAAGGTTCGATCATCATATCGGGTTAATCGTTTCGGAACTCACAAAACAAAATGTACTCGAAAATACCGTGATCATCGTTATGGCTGATAACGGCAGGGCTTTTCCGCACAGTAAAACCAGGGTGAACGACCGGGGTATGAAGTCGCCGTTCATAGTTTGCTGGCCCAAGGGCATCGGGACAAAACCCAAAGTGAGCAACAGCCTTGTAAGTGCCATCGATATCGCTCCAACTTTACTTGAGTTGGCTAAGGCCGATATCCCTGAAATGATACAGGGAGTTAGCTTTGCGAAACTGCTGAAAAACCCGGAGAAACCCTTCCGCAACTATGTTTTCGCCGAACACAACTGGCACGATTACGAAGCGCATGAACGCATGGTCCGCACCCGAGATTTTCTTTATATTTTGAATTCCCGGCCGGAATTTACAAACCTGGGGCCTGCTGATGCCGTGGGAGGTCCGTCGTTTGCCGGTTTAAAACTTGCAAAGGAGATTGGGACCATCACCCCGGTTCAGGCCGAAATTTTCCTGTCACCCCGGCCAGCGGAGGAATTGTACCACAATCCATCCGACCCGGATCAGTTTAAAAACCTGGCCTCCGATCCGGCATATTCCACCAACCTCAGTGATCTTAGAAAAAAATTAAAGGAATGGATGGACATAACTGGAGATGATATTCCTCAGAACCTCACCCGGGACTGGTATTTGAAAGAGCCAGGGTATATTAAAACGGATGCGCACGGGAAATACGGCGAAAATGCCCCGGAACCAAGGAATAATGCAGTTAAAAAATAATAACAAAGGAAAGTTTTAGCAATGCGGGTACTGAAAACATTTATAGCTAAATCAAAGTATATTTGCCTGTCCTTTCAGGAGTGACCCTGGCCGGCAATGTTAACGCTGGTAAAACAACTCCCAACATTGTTCTGATACTGGCCGACGACATGGGTTGGGGCGATGTGGCTGTTAATGGAAATACAGTTATAGAAACTCCAGTGCTCAACAAACTTGCTTCACAAAGTTTATCGTTCAGCCAGTTTTATGCTTGTCCGCTTTCCGCACCAACAAGGGCCGAAATGCTTACAGGCCGGTATTTTTTGCGTACCGGTGTTTCATCGGTTTCACAGGGTTACGAAAACATGAACCCCGACGAGATTACACTGGCCGAGATCCTCAAAAAACACGGTTATGCTACCGGATGCTTCGGGAAATGGCACAACGGTGCTTATTTCAGGCATCATCCCAACCGCCAGGGTTTTGATGAATTCTTCGGATTCCTCATGGGGCACCTCGGATATTATTACGATGCGATCTACCAGCATAACGATGAAGATGTCAGTACCCAGGGTTATTCTACAGATTTCTTTACCGAAAAGGCAATCGGGTTCATAGAACAGAACAAAGCCAAGCCTTTTTTCTGCTATGTACCTTACAATGTGCCGCATTCGCCATTCCAGGTGCCGGAGAAATATTTCAGCAAATACAAATCGAAGGGTCTGGATAACGAACTGGCTACAATTTATGGAATGGTTGAGAATATGGACGAAAATATCGGTCTCATTCTCAACAAACTGGAGCAATTGGATCTTAGAGAAAATACAATAGTGATTTTTCTGTCGGATAATGGGCCGAACACCTGGCGTTACAACGGTAACATGAAAGGGAAAAAGGGTTCGGTTGACGAAGGAGGCATCAGGGTACCGTTTTATATTTCCTGGCCGGGGAAAATACAGGCAGGCACTTCCGGTCAACTGGCCCAAACGATAGATATCATGCCAACTCTGCTGACGCTTTGCAAAATCGGCGACAAACCTCTGTTGCCAATGGATGGAAAGGATCTCAGCAAGGCTATCCTGAAAAAGTCTGATCCCCAGGAAAGGTATATTTTTTCGCGCCAGGGACATTATCCGTTGCAGAAGTGCGCGGGTTCTGTGAGAAATACAAGGTACAGGCTGGTGGTCTCCTCTAAAGACACATTGCTGTTCGATCTGATAAACGACCCGGCTCAAACCAAGGATATATCGCAAAACCAGTCTGAGATTCGAAAGTCGCTTGCCCTGGCTTATCTTAAATGGGAGAAGGAGATGGTAGGTGGTTATAAGCCTTTCACCACCATTGAAGCTGGTTTCAGCGAAGAGGAAAAAATAACCTTGCCGGTGCAGGATGCAATTCTTTCGGGGAAAGTGAAATATTCGAGCATTCACCCAAACCAGTCTCACACCGAAAACTGGGTTCAGAATGGAGATTCGCTATACTGGAATTTAAAAATGGTTCAAAAAGGGAATTATAAGGTTGAAATTCAGTATGGCTGCGATGACAATAACCGCGGAAGCAAATTTATTTTCCGAAGCAGCGGTGGTAAAGTACAGTTTAGTTTCGACAGGGTTTTTGAATCGGTTATACTTCCCAACCGCGATTATGTGGAACGGTCCGAATCGGTGGAACGCACCTGGAACTGGATGGATGCAGGAAACGTTTCCATTGGCAAAGGTGCGGAAACACTTGTACTGAAATTAGTAGAAAGAAAATCGGGCGATGCCGGTTTAATCAAAGCAATTCGCTTAACCAAAATATAGAATTATGTTATTGAAACGACTAATATTTACAATTACACTGGTGTTTTCGGGATCGATTGCCTTCGCCGGAATCACCCCAGCCAGACTCACCTGTGAGTATTTGCAGAACCCTTCGGTAGTGGATGTAAAACAGCCCCGCCTGGCCTGGGTCAATACTGCCGATGCTGATGAACGCGGGCAATTTCAGACTGCCTGGCAAATCCGGGTGGCAACCACTGAAGCCGCACTGGAAAATCCTGATCTGTGGGACAGCCAGAAAGTTGAAGGAGACCAGAATAACAGGGTGGTGTACAAGGGAAAACCTTTAGTGTCGCGCATGGACTGCTGGTGGCAGGTGCGTGTTTGGGATAACAAAGGCAAAGTTTCTGCCTGGAGCAAGCCTGCTTACTGGCGGATGGGAATTCTGAATCCTGAAGAGTGGAAAGCTCAGTGGATTGGAGCTCCCTGGGAAGGAGAGGAGCATTTTAAACGTCCCGATTTTCCCGGACAAAAATTCGACGACTTTGGTCCCGCGGCTCCCATGCTGCGTAAAAAATTCAAAGTTGAAAAGCAAATAAAAAAAGCAGTGGCATTTGTCACAGGTCTGGGATATTTTGAATTTTATGTAAATGGCAAAAAAGCAGGTGACGATGTATTGGTCCCCAACATCACCAACTACTCCAAAAGACCGAAACTGGGGGAAATGCTGATTAACGTGGAGGATAATTTCAGTGGGTACAAGGTGATGTATCTCGCTTATGATGTTACTTCCATGCTCTCGTCTGGTGAAAATGCTATAGGTGCGTTGTTGGGCAACGGCTTTTATAATCCGCGCATGTTCTGGTGCGAAGGGTACGGAACCACCCGATTCCTGGGTCAGCTTCATATTACTTACACAGATGGCTCCGAAGAGGTGATTGCAAGCGACGAAAGCTGGAAGGCTGCCAAAAGCCCCATCCTCAAAACATGGTGTACTATGGCGAAACCTACGATGCACGTCTGGAACAACCCGACTGGTGCAAAGCTTCGTTTGACGATGCACAGTGGGGAAAAGTTGCGATTAGGAAAGCTCCCTTTGGAAGATTAACGGCTCAGACTTCGCCTTCGGACAAGGTAATGGAACAGTTAAAACCTGTAAAAATCGAAAAGCTCTCCAATGGAAACTATTTTGTCGGTTTTGGCAAAGAAATCTCCGGTTGGGTAAGACTTATAAATGTTTCGGCACCTGCCGGACATAAAATTGATATCTCTTTTAACGCAAACCTCTATTCGGGCGATAATGCCTATATTTTTAAGGGGGAAGGTTCCGAGAACTATGCACCTCGTTTCAACTGGTTTGTGTTCAGTGGTGTGGAAATCAAGAACTGGTATGGAGAGCTGAAGCCTGAAAACATCATTGCCGAATCGGTTTATACCGAAGTGCCGGTGACATCGGTATTTGAGACTTCCAATCCCATGTTTAACCGCATCAACGAGATATGGAGAACCAGTCAGCAGGATAATATGCACGGTGCCATTGCCAGCGATTGTCCGCATCGCGAACGCAACGGCTACACCGGCGATGGTCAGGTTGCCTGCATTACTGTGATGCACAATTTCGATGCCCGTGCTTTTTATCAGAAATGGATTGCCGATATGCTCGAAGCTTCCGACGCAACTACCGGATATGTTCCCAACGGAGCTCCTGGCAACCTGGTTGTGGTGGTGGCGTGGCTTGGGGGGCAGCTATCTGCATTATGCCATGGGAATTTTACCAGCATTATGGTTCAAAGGATATGCTGGAAGATAACTTCGAAGGAATGCAAGGCTACATCCGCTACATGCAAACCTGGGTCGATCAAGAGGGTATTATGTTTTCAAAACGCACCGGTAACGATGGCAAAATTCTGAAATGGTATAACCTGGGCGACTGGGTAACTCCCGGTAACCTGCCACCGGATGAGATGGTGCATACATTTTATTTCTGGCGTTGCGCCGATATTGCTGCCCAAACATCCAAAGTGCTGGGCAAAAATACCGAAGCTCAGCAATATGCCGATCTGGCCGAAAAAACAAAACAGGCTTTCTTTAAACGATTTTACGACGAAACATCTGGTTCCTATGGCAAGGCCGGAGGTAATATTTTTGCCTTACGGATGGGAGTTCCTGCCAATCAGTACCAGCGGGTAATTGCAGCTTTGAAAAAAGATATTGCCGAAAATAAAGGTCACCTCGATACCGGTATTTTTGGAACCCAGTTCTTTTTCGAAGTGTTGACCGAAAACGGCTTGCACGAGTTGGCTTACGAAGCGATGAACAAACGCGACGAACCCTCTTACGGACATTGGCTGGAACTCGGTTCAACAACACACGTGAACAGTGGAGCGAAGAAGGATCGCATAATCACCCCATGTTTGGCGGCGGACTGGTATGGTATTACCGCAAGCTGGCCGGGATGAACGTCGACCAGGAAGCCCCTGGCTACAAAAACATCATCTTCCGCCCGCAGCCTGTGGGCGATCTCACACATGTAAAATACTTCAACAATACTGCTAATGGCGAAGCGGGTATCTTCTGGAAAAAGGATCCTGACCGGTTCTTTATGCAGGTAACCGTGCCGGTCGGAAGTACGGCTACCGTATATATCCCTTCTGGGGAAAGGGGAAAGTAACCGAAAGCGGAAAAGCAGCACGTTCTTCAAAATATATTGAGTTTGTGAAAGA
>JAAUTT010000030.1 GCA_012031335.1 Bacteroidales bacterium
GGGTAGGGTCTCGCAATGACGATAACCCGTGCATCTACAATTCCAAATGTAATTAGCAAATAAAAAAGTATCATTTTTTCGCAAAAGTAAAGTACCACATTTTATTGGTTTTATAGATTCAAGGAAAGCCTTCAAGCCTTGTGAGCCGGGCTCACAAGGCTTGAAGGCTTTCCTGAGTTATTTTTTCAAAATTTCTTTACGGTTTTCCATCCGGTAGCTGTTGCCTTCTAATTTAACTACTTCGCAATGATACAAGATCCTATCAAGCAATGCTGTTGCCAATACTTCGTCTTCTAATGATTCTGCCCATTGTTTAGGCGATTTATTGGTGGTTATAATTATGGAGCATTTTTCGTGCAAATGGTTTATAAGGTTAAAAAATGCAACCGCCTCGTGTTTTTTGACTGGTAACAACATAATATCATCAATAGCTATTAAATGTGCACGTAAATAGCGGTTATAAGCATTCAAAGCCGATGATGTCATATCTTTCATTTTAAGGACATTTATTAGATCTTCCATTCCAGTAAAATAAGCCCGATACCCTTGGTTTACAGCATCATTTATAAGTCCCGCAGCTATAAATGTCTTTCCTGTTCCGCTAGGTCCCATTAGTACAAGATTGTATGCTTGTTCTAACCACACCAGTTCGCGTAACTGCTCTAATTGTAATTTGTTTATTCCACATGCAAAAGCATAATCATACATATCCAGATTATGGTTGCGAGGTAAATGGGCTAATTTGATGCGTCGTTCCAGATCGGTTTTTTGTCGCTGTTTTACTTCTTGCTCCAATACATCGCATGTGTAATCCAGGTATGTGGGCTTATCGATTTGAGCCTGGTGTATAAAACGTTCTGCCTGGTTGCGGAGCATGGTAAGTCTTAAATGATCGGCGTATTGCTTAATGCGTTTTATTTGGTCCATAATTATAATATTGTTTCGTAAACGGATATTTGACTGCGTTGGGGCTCTATATCAAAACTGGTGTTTTCTTTTTTTATCTGAACTTGTGCTATTATTGGTTTTATTTTGCTTTCCTGTTCTTTCTGGAGTGTATAATACCTGGCAATTTCTACAAAACGGTTGGTATTGTATACATTCCCCTCTAAGCAAAAATCGATTGCTTGATTGACAATATCTGATTCAAAATCGGGCAGGTGCTTTTTTAAGATTAACAGGTTATCGCGAAAGTAACGGGGCTTGTCTTTCATTATAAGCTCTATCAGCAGTTTTCCTTTTCCTTTTCCTTTATCGGGTAATATCTGTAATATCGTTTCTTTTAGCGCTTCAATGCTTTGGCTTTTATCACGGGTATGGTCTGCATTGCGTATGGTCATGCCGCGAGATAAGCATAGGGGGTGCGCTGTGAGCAAATAATTATTCAGATCATAGATACATACTTGGTCTTCATCCCCTTTTAATAATACCCATGTGTCAGGATTTTGATAGGTTCCCAGGGGGAGAGTGTAAAAGTTGCTTTTATAGCTAATCGTGTTGTCTTTTCTCACCTTGTAACGGGACATCGTTATTTGCTCCTGAGAGGGCAATACTTTTAACGGTTGTAAATATTTTCGTTCATTAAGCCACTGCTCATTGGGAACTTGCTTGGTGCCGGCGTGTTCCTTGCCATTGGCCGTGCGTTGCAACCAACCAAAAGCGGTTTTATTGAGATGGTCATCGCCCATGTAAATACGGCCTCTCAGAAGGTTGTACTTAACATATTTGACAGCGTTTTCAACTTTACCTTTACTCTCAGGATCGGCCTTACGGCAAAAAATTGCTTTAAAGCCTGCTTGCCCGATGTAGCTTTTAAACTGCTCAGTCAGTAACACATCTCCTAAATTTTCATCAACGATCAATACCCGATCCTGGTCGTAGATTATTTTCTGAGGTTGACCTTCATAATAATTGAATGCCTTTTGGTGGGCCAATACTGTAGTTTCGGTTGTAAAGGGGGTACTTTGTAAATACACGAACTTTTGACGGGAGCGACACAGTACCATCACAAAAAAGTAAACCTTTTTCCGCATCCCTCCTGGGGTAAGCATATTGTATTGACCAAAATCTACCTGTGCATATACTCCATAATCAGGTTCGGGCAGTTTTTCATATTGGCGAGGTTCCTTATCAGGATGCTTTTTTATACCATAACGGGCTCTTATACTTTCGGTAAAATTATATACCGTTTTGCTATGAACCACAGGAAGATCGAAAAATTCTTCTTTTAACCGGTCCTCTATCTGTGCTGCTGATAAATAGGGATGAGAGTCAAGCAACTTATAAACATATTGATGATATAGCTGAAGTTTTTTTGGTAAGTTTTTGCTCTGCTCAATCCATTTATGAAAGCTTTCTTCATTCATGGTTAAATACTTACGTACCGTTTTGCGATGAATGCCAACTTCCAAAGCAATTTGGCTTTTATTGAACCCTTTTAATTGTAATTCTTTAACTTTGTACCACATAAATACCTTTTTTGGGTGTTTGTCTAAAGCTTTCATATTCTTTGGTTTGGTCACCTCAAATATGAAGGCTTTTTTCGTTTTCTAAAATGGCACTTTTTAATTGCGAAAATTTGGCACTGTAAAGTTGCTAATTACATTTTGTTACTGCATTATGAGCCCCTAAACCACCCTCGGCCATAATCCAGGGTTTTTCCCATCTTTCGGGATGAGTTTTTAGACTCTCTAAAAGTTCAATCATTGTGTCTGTGATGGTGTCATAAATCTTGTTAGATTTGCTTTGCGCACCCTGTTTTGAAAAATTACTGTTTTTCATAGCTATTTAAATAAATGTATTAAGGAAAAATGTATTAAGGAAGTAGCTTGACGGGGTGCGATCTTTTCCCGCATACAAGTTTAAAACTTCAAGCTTTGGTCCGGGCGACGATCTCCCGGCAATTACACCACGTTTTCATTTTAAAGTTCCTCTTAACGTTTTAGCTTCTAACTTTGCGCTGTCTGCAAAGGTGCCCGCTTTAACAAAACCTTAAACGCCTCCCGGTCGTGGTGTTCATCGTTTCCAAAATGTCAAAGAACCTGTTTTCAATCTGTTGCGTTCCACGTGGAACATTTTTGAATCTTTTGTGAATCGTTTTTGATTCTTCTAAGATAGCTTTTTGATTCATTTAAAACAAGTATGTAGCCAACTATTTATCATGTTGTATAACATATCTTATATATTGATTTACTGTTCATTAATATAGTATTTATAGTATTATATATATTTGTTATATTATCTATATTACTTATATTACTTTATTGTTTTACAGAGGTTTTAAAATCATCATATCCTTATGGTAGATTTGAGTCCAATCGCATTTAAAAATTCCATAAAGCAAAAAGATGAAGGTAGCGTTTCTTCACATCCTGTTTGGTGAGTTCTCGTCCTTATCGCGTAATCCTAAAATCAACAATCCATAAACTGGAGGTACAAGAAATGCTGTCACAATTTTTGGTAAAAACCCCAGAAAAAATTCCTCTCAAAAAATTTGACGCATCCGAAGGCAAGGTTTATGCTAATCAATAAAAAATAATAGTTCATTAGCATAAACCGAAGTTCTTGTAACCCAGGGGATGGATTGTTGACCTTTTGGAGCGATAAGGACGGGGACTTCACAAACAGGCGAGAAAATTCTATCTTTTTGCTTTATACCGCTTTAATATATTATTATTTATATTACTTATATTTCTTATATTATTTATATTACTATTTTGATTTATTGTGCTTTAAATAATTTAGTAAAAAATATTTTCGATTTTAAAAAATGATTTTACATTTACATTCTAAATTCAAGTAATAATCAATTTGGATTTGTTGGTTTGTTAAAGGCTCGGTTGAGAAACCCGGCCTTTATTGATTTAATGCACCATTAAATCGGGGTGTACTTATGCGTTAGCGATGTGAAGGGGAAGCCACCGTGAGGAACGAGCGGGGCCGGAGTGGAATGGAGCCCGTAACGTAGCGCCGGCCAGGAAAAAGTAAATTAAAAAAAACCGCTTTGGCCGGAACGCCCTGGAATTGAAAAAAAAGCAATTTATGAGTATATTGCATCCACAAAACCATCAGATCATGGAAGCGCAAAAATAAAAATTGAACTGGAATTAGCTCCAGAATTTGCATTATTCTTAAGCTTATATCTAAATACAACCTGCCAGGGAGACAATACATTTCGGGAAATGTTATCCAAGGAAGGTCAGGGAGTCCTTCATGAAATATCCCAGACCATAATGGACCAGATCGAACAAAAAACTGATTTTGAAAACATAAGAATACGGAGCTTATTAATATCCTTAAAGAAAGGCCGTATGGAAGACAAGAACTTCCCGGATGAATTGGATAATCTGATGAACTAAAAAGCCTGTATGCAAAAAACCATATTCCCCCTAACCCCCTGTGGGGGATTGGATTTTTTTCAGCATTTCCCGCTCTGAAATGGCTTGATTAAGTAAATTTCAGATTTATAACATATTTAATAAATGAACACATAATTCTTTCTGCTTCAATGTGGTTTAATTTATAATATGACTCTAGAAGTTATTTCTAAAGAAATCCTTATATATGCGATTTAATATACTCATTATTTATGAATCACTACCTCCTTCTGTGTATACAAATGCATTTCGAAAAAAGCTTGAATTGGTTATCTAATGGTTATTCTTTCTGAAAAGTTAGAATTCCCAAATTTTAACCTAATAAAATAAATTTAAATCCAATTTTCCTTCACCTTAAAATCCAACATTAATGCTATAATTGTATTAATTATCTTATTGTTATATTGTAGGTAGTATTGAAAATAAATTTTAATATATTTGTAATTCTAATTTATAATCAAACTTTAGATATGAAAATAAATATAACATTACTTTTTTTTATTTTTGTTTGCGTCTTCATATAGTCAGAATTATTATGGCTTAATAGAACTTAACCCCGATCAAAAAGTCTATAAAAAACAAATTGGTTAAAAACCAATTTGGGAGAGGTGTCCTTCAGATTTAGTTATTATTGTAATGAAACTACAAATAGTAATGGGATTATGTCACGAAGTTGGATGTTTATTATTGATGGTAATGATTTTATAAATAATACCAAGAATAAAGAGTTTTGTATTGAATTTACATTGAATTATGGAAGCCCTGATAAATTTGAAAAAATATTATGCTTTACAGGTGGAGAAGATAAAACTAGTCTTACTAGTAGCACCTCTTTCGAAATAGAACAAATGCCTCCAAGTTTCTTGATTAACATATCACCACATTAATTCTGAGCGAATATCAAAAAATTAAAAAGGAGAAAGTTTAACTAGTCCACTTAATGTGGACAAATTTATTATTCATTTCTTTATATTGTCCGTAAGAAATATATATTTACATTGGATAAATCCATTTTTAACCTTGTACTTTATTTTAAGATAGTAATTCGGAAAGTACAGTAATTAGTATTTCCCGAATTATTGTGCTAAAAGATATAGTTCATCAAAAAAGTATTACCAGCGATAGAAAAATATTAAGCTTTTTCCATATAGTAATATACCGAGTCGGGGTATAAGTTAACAATGTTGCTGAAATAACCTTCAGGTAACTCAGTTACATGGTTAAATCCCAGGTTCTCCCAGAATGGACGTGTACCCTGGACAGAAATCAGGCAATACGAGCTGTAGCCTAAGTGGGTACCTGCTTTAAAAAGTTTTGATACCAATTTTTGCCCTAGCCCCGTTTTTTGATATTGTTTATTAATGGCTATATCGTGTATATATATGCAGTTTGGATCCTCTATGATGGAATAAATGGTATTAATAGGAGGTTGGATTCGCATTTTCCACGGATGGGCAGCAAGGTATGCAATAACCGAATTGTTTATTGTTGCAACAAACAGGTATCGGGCGAAAGCTTCCAATGGCATTTTAAAGTTTCAATGTCTTCATTAGCCTGGGGCGGATAGGCTTCCCTTTGGATAGCATCCACCTGGAGCCAGTCACCCACAATAATATTACGAATCAATGGCATGGATATATTCTGTAAAACTGCAGCAAAATTAATTAATTGTCAGTTCGGGATAACTGCGCGGCTCCAACACTTTCGATGTATTGAAAAATGCAGCGTTTTCCTTCCGCTGGAAACGCAAGATGGTATGGGCTTTCATCTTCTCCTGGTCGTAAGGCTGAAAGAAGGTTTTAATGGCTTTCTGGTCTTTGGCTTCATCCAGGTATTCAATGGCCCTTTCCCTTGGCAGGAGCAGGAGCATCCTTGGTCCATTAGGGGCATCGGGGTTATTATGGATTCGACCCACAAAGCTATTGGGTGTTGTTGTTATTATAGAAAACATTCCTTTTTCTTCGCCTGTCTTTTTATCAATTCCATAATCGTAAATTCCCGGCAGCAAGAAAATATTCGTTTTCATCCTTTGGATAGATATAATGAGGGTAAGTTTCTCCGCTAAAATGATGGTACTCAACATACCCATCTATTGGTACAAGGCAACGCTTTGAATATATCTGGTCTTTATGCTGAAAAAATACCCTTTCGCATGTTGAATTCTGGAGCTCCCTTGTAATTGCTTTCCCTGTTTTATCGGTATATGAATAGGGGAGTGTCCATTGCATGTTTTCAAAGGCCAGCTGTCCATTTTCTTTATGCAGGGTGGTAAGGGTAGGTTTTCCCTTCCCGATGGCAATATACTGTTCCATGAACTCCTTGTCGGTGCGGGCAATGAACGTATCATAAAAAGCCTGATCAATATTATCCCAAATGTTGGATTCTTTTCTCTTTTTAATGATCTCTCTCACCTTCTTTGTCCCTACCCAGTAACACATGGCATGAATGTTTTATATTTACATCTGATAAAACATCGAATTCTATGAAAATGTTGATTATAGGTATAGTCCTGTTGCTTTTTCAGTCACCTGAATATACCGGGACGATCATTCATGTAACCGATGGAGACACATTCGTTCTGCAATGTGAACAAGGCAGTATCAAAATCCGGATGGATGGAATCGATGCACCGGAAAAAGATCAGCCATTTGGCAGCGAGTCGACGAATTTTATGAAACAATATCTTTACAAGAAATCCACAGTTAAAACAAACGGTGTAGATCGATATGGACGTACCATAGGAACGTTATATGTCGATGGTATAAATATTAACCTCCTCTCAGTCCAAAAAGGCTATTCCTGGCATTTCAAGAAATATTCATCTGACCCGGAGCTTTCCAGCGCAGAGGTTCAGGCAAAAAAAGAAAAGAAAGGACTATGGGAGGATCCTGATGCCATAGCACCCTGGGAATGGCGAAAGTTAAATTCAAAATAAATGTCCATCACCAATAATTTCAACCAGTCCGTGGGTCCGGTTGAAAGGGCAACCGCCCAAGTTTCCGCACCTCGATACTGGCGAACCCAAACTCATCCACCACCTTGCCTTCCACCAGGTAAACACCCATTCCGGTAAAAGGATAAGTTTTGAGAGAATCGGGAAAATGTGTGGTGTCAAAGAAATTACCCTCCACATCCAGAAAACAGCCAAAGTACATCGTTTCCCGCTTTATGGTCCAGACATATTTGATCGTTACCAGTTCCCCAACCATGCGGACGGTTTGTCCAATTCTGCTATGCAGGTCCCTGGCCAGGTGTCCCGCGGTAGGTGGTTTTAAGCATGTCAAACCTGGAGAGGGTAACAGGAAATCCGATAAGGTCAATTTCATCATAAGCATCCTCCAGGGAGCTGCTGCGAAGGGGAGGAAAAACAAATTCCTTCCGTTCTTCCTTAAAGAGCAATTGCGTTTTAGGCTCTGCGGTTCCTTTGGCACGAAGCACCTGATCCCACATCAGTTCTTTCTTTGTCTTTCCGGTAAACCGGAATGCTCCCGAGCGGATCAGGATAAGCAGCTGCTCAGTACCAATTGGTACCCGGTCGATAAAGTCAAAGAAATCCAAAAATGGCCCGTTTTTATCCCTTTCCCGTAACAGGCTCTCAACAATGGATGATTCCAGGGACTTTAAATGAACCCATCCAAGGTAAATCTCCTCTCCGAAAATAGTGGTGGTGTAATTGCTCCTGTTAATATCAGGAAGGTTGATCTTTGCCCCGTGCCTTCGTGCCTCATTCAGATAAACCCAGGCATGATAAAACCCACCAAAGTTATTTACCACTGCCGTATAAAACTCCAAAGGATAGTAAGTCTTAAGAAACAGACTCTGGTAGCTCTCAACAGCAAAGCTGGCAGAATGCGCCTTGCAAAAAGCATAACCTGCAAAGGATGACATCTGGCGCCATACCTCCCTGGCCAGATCGTCACTATAACCCTTCTCCCGGCAGTTATCAAAGAACCGCTCTGTCATCCGCTCGAATTCCTTCTTTGACCTGTACTTTCCCGACATGGCCCGCCTGAGCGTATCGGCATCAGCTAGCGATAAGCCTGCGAAATAATGAGCGATCTTGATTACATCTTCCTGATACACCATCACCCCATATGTTTCTCCCAGATGCTCCTCAAAGACAGGATGCAGGTATTGGATTCTGGAAGGATCCTGAAACCTCAATATATACTCCTTCATCATGCCGGATTTGGCAACGCCGGGCCGGATGATGGAGCTGGCAGCAACCAGACTTAAATAACTGTTGCATTTGAGCTTTTTGAGCAGCATCCGCATAGCGGGGCTTTCCACATAAAAGCAACCGATGGCTTCCCCCTGGTACAGCTGGTGGTTAATAACAGGATCCTTTTTGAACTTCTCCACCTGGTGCACATCGATATCAATCCCCTTGTTTTGCTTTACAATTTCAACGCACTCCTTGATATGACCCAGTCCCCGCTGACTTAGAATATCCAGTTTATCGAGACCGATATTTTCGGACACGTACATATCCCACTGGGTGGTAGGAAGGCCTTTGGGAGGCATATCCAGTGCGGTATAATAGGTGACCGGGAGTTCCGAGACAAGGACACCCCCTGCGTGTATAGAACGCAGATGGGGGAAATCCATTAACTTTTCGCCCAACTTAAATATCTTTTCGGTGATGTCGTTCTGTAGCCGGGGATTACCGGGATTATCCACCAAGGCATCAATATCACTTTTGGGCATGCCATATACCTTTCCAAGCTCCCGCACAATGGAACTATCCCGGAAGGTGTTCATGGCACCCAAAAGAGCAGCCTTGTTGCCATATTTTTTAAACACATATTCATGAACACTGTCCCTGTCCTTCCAGGAAAAGTCCAGGTCAAAATCAGGAGGACTGGTACGCTGCGGATTGATAAAACGCTCAAAATAGAGATTAAGCTCAATGGGGTCAATATCTGTAATCCTAAGGCAATAGGCCACGATGCTGTTCCCACCGCTTCCCCGGCCAACATGATAAATGCCCTGGCTCATTGTAAACCTTAAAATATCCCAGGTAATGAGAAAATATGCACAAAAACCCAGATCGTTGATAATTTTAAGTTCTTTCCGCACCCTGGCCTCAGCTTCCTTGTTCTCCTTACCATACCTGTAAGCCATACCCTCCAGGGCAAGCATATCCAGAAGCTGTTTGTCGTTGTACCGGCTGGTGGTAAAAATCTTTTTATTGCGGGATTCTTTAAAGTCGAAGTGGAAATTACAGGTATCAATTATCCTTTCGGCCGAAATCAGAAGTCCGGGATAATCCTTGTAGATGTGGTATACATTTTCGGTGGAAAGAAACACCTCATCCGGGCGGGCCAGCTGCAGGGGAGAAATTTTGGAAAGCAATGTATTATGATCCATCGCCCTTAGGTGATGGTGAAGTTCCACTTCTGTCGGATTTGAAAAGGTAACCTGTTGAAAAGCCACAAAACGTTCCCGCACTGAAGGACTTACCTGAAGTATCCTGTTAACTTCAAAAGGCCGTACCCCGATAAACTCGTTCTCCTTCAGCTTATTTTCGATCCGGGTTAATGGGTAAATGACATACACGTTTTCAAAAGCGGGAGCAAGGGCAGGGAGCTGTAGCTTTTTAAAATTATGATCACTCAAAAACCCGTTGATTTCCCGAAACCCTTCATTGTTTCTGGCCAGACAGGTATAAAGCCATTCATCCTCCTTGCGGCACTCTACACCGATAACCGGTTTTATCTTTCGCTCCTTGCATTCATGAATAAAATCAAAGACAGCTGTGGTGTTATTGATATCGGTAACACAAAGTGAATTGACACCCGTCTCCCTGGCTTTTTCCACGAGTGTTTCCACCTTCATGGTGCCAAACTTGAGGCTAAAGTTTGTATGACATGCAAAAATCATGTGTCCTCAGTTTATAGCCTTACCGATTGATTTGATGCCATAGCGCTTTCTGATCCAGTCTAGGGCAAGGTACAAGTTGACCTTCTCGGGGGTATCCTCAAAAAGATTGAGCTGTTGGGTGCCGTGCACCAGGTGACTCAACCTGACACCAATCAACCGGATCATCATCCGGCGCTGATAAAGCTTTTTGAAAAGCTCCTGCACCACTTCAAGGATGGTATGATCAAAGGAAGTATAGGAAATTCTCTTTTGCTGGGTATGGGTGTCAAAGTTGGAATACCGTATTTTGACGTTAACACAACCGGTCAGTTTTTCCTTTGAGCGAAGCTCAAAACACAGCTCCTCGACCATTTTTACAAGTAACCGGTTAATCATCTGGATGTCCATGGAGTCTTGTTCAAAGGTACGTTCCGTACCCAGGGATTTCTGAACCGAGTAAGGTTCCACCGGGGTATGATCAATGCCATTTGCCTTTTTCCAGATATCGATCCCGTTTTGTCCAAAGAGCCTGGTGACATGCTCGATGGGCATATCCCTTAGTACCTGAATCTTATCTACCCCCATGTTTATCAGGGTTGAATACGTTTTATCCCCCACGCCGGGTATTTTCCGGATCGAGAGCGGCCCCAGGAAAGGAGAAACGCCATCCCGCTCGATATAAAGTTCACCATTGGGTTTGGCCTCTCCGGTGGCAATCTTAGACACGGTTTTATTTACTGAATGCCCGAATGAAATGGGCAAACCTGTTTCTTTGATGATTTTTTGCCGAAGCTCATGCGCCCATTGCTGGCATCCAAAGAACCGGTCAAGACCGGAAATATCCAGGTAATGTTCATCGATAGATGCTTTCTCGTATAAGGGAGCTCTTTCGGCGATGATCTCGGTGACCATGTTAGAAAACCTGCTGTACTTTTCCATGTCGCCCCGAACCACAATGGCATCGGGGCAAAGCATCAGGGCTGTGCGCATTGGCATAGCCGACCGGACACCGTACTTCCTGGATTCATAGCTTGCACAGGCCACCACGCCTCTACCGGATGTGCCACCAATTAACAGGGGTTTACCAATGAAATTTTTATTCTCCAACCTCTCCACGGAAACGAAGAATGTGTCCAGGTCCAGGTGGACAATATCCTTTTTGACCATTGTTTCCATAATATCCTCCTTCTCATAGTATCAGAATGATTATTTTTTAATCATTTTTTTGCTATTAATATAATCATTTTAAAATACAGGATAAAAAAGAATGTTCAAAAATTGGATGCCTAAGGATTTGGATTAAAATAAATATACTGCCTACAATTCATAAGAATCATTAACTTTATTTATTTAGTTGCCGTATATACAAATATCATTATAAATGAATTATGAAAATTACGATACTGTTTGAGATATGCGTCCTTTTTGTTTTATGGTCATGTAGTTCTACCTCGAATGAACCAAATTCTATTATAAATACAGATTCCGTAAAAAATATTAAATCTGATCCAAGGTCATCAATCAAAGCAAAAACCCAAAAAGTAATAGATGCCAAAAGGACTTTTTACGATGACCTTATTAAGGCAATAATGAAAGATATCGATTATCCGTTAAGTGAATTGTCAAAAGAATTTGACCCCCCAAAAATAATAGAAACTGATCAGTCTATATCAATTTTTTTTAAGACAAAAGACCGAGAAATCTCATCCTATAATGGGTTCGGAATCGAACTAGAGGGAGCAATAACAGGAGATTTAAACAATGACGGGATGGAAGATGTGGTTTTGAATGTTTCATCATCTAACCCCAATGGGGGAAATGCTCAGTTTTATCATTTAGTCCCTTGTCTGGCAAAAAAAGATAGATATGTAATATCTGGGTCATATAGTGCTATAAATCTTGGTCTTGGCATTGGTCTGGAAAGTTATCTTACTGCATTGGCCATTAAGGATGGACTGGTTTATGGAACATTTTCAGTTCATGACGAGTATGATCCACATTGCTGTCCAAGTAAAAAATACGCCGTAGTCTTAAAATATGAAAAAGATAAGTTAGTTGTGGTCGGAGGTGAAAGGCTAAAGGAGTAAATCTTAAAAGCTTAAAAGCTCATAACTAAATTCCAAGTTCCCCCTTACCCCCTATGGGGATAGGATTTTTTAAGCATTTGCGCTCTGAAATGTTTGCTATCTTTCTTCCTGTTGGAAATGGTGTAAAGATCTACGTTTTTATGATAGGTGGGAATCCCTTCGATCTTTATAATTCGGTTCTCGGCCGGAAAATAATACACCTCAATAAAGAAATTTTCGCATGAATATAATGAAACCTTATGGCCATAATAGCTCCGATATGCCAAAAAGGAAACTTAAAGGCTTTTGAAAGTATATTCCTCTAATTGGTCCAGGGAAAGCTTGTTGAATTGGGAGAGTTGCATAAAGAGTTGATGAGAAAGTTATTATTCTTTACTGAATGTGATAAAATATACCCTACGATTCATAGCGACATAGGTATTTATTAGTATATTAGAGCTGTAAAGCAAAAAAGTATAATTTATGCGAATTTTGAAATAAATTCCATATAAATATTAATTTATATCATTATTTATGAGGAAATTAACTGTAATATTCATTATTGCCATTTCAATTATAGGATGTTCAGAAGGTAATTACAAAAAACAATTTAAATATAAATGGGGCATAGATGGGCGTGTTATTATTGAGAATGGAAGTCTTCATTCTTACATAAAATATGATCCAGTAGCAGAAGAAATGAGTGGCGATACCCTATTCCCAATTTCAATGGGTGATTCAACTATAATAATAAAATATATTGTGGCACTGGGTGAATGGCAAAATATAAATGGGGAGAATAAATTTCATCACTCAAAAGATTCTTTAGTTTCTGACACACTCCTTTACGATTTTAAACTTTTTTTAAACCATAAGATACTTCTTTTATATAAGGCTCAAGAAGTAGATCCTTCTGTTTTACATTTATTAGTTGATAAACCACTCATAGAAACCAATAGAATCAAAAATGTTAGATTCACAATTGCTGGTTATTCGATTGGTGATTCTATTGATAGAAATTTATTTGATTTAAAAGAAATAAAACCAGAGTATAAAACTGAATTTACAAGATTAAATTCTGATGAAAATATAGAGTTTGCCATAATTGGAGGAAAATTTATCTCCGAAATTACACAGCATAATATAAATGATACTGATATCAAGAAAGTCATAAAAACCATAAATTCAAAAATGGGAATATCTCCTAACCATAACTTTAGTGAAATCGATTCAGAAAGTATACAGTATGAATATTATAGATGGGAAAAAAATGGTGTTGAAATCACATTACAAAATCCAAAATATCTTGGCAGTGATATAAATCAAATATTAAAATGGAATAAAGGTTGGAACCTATATTATACCGATAATGTTTACGAAAATATATTTAAAAGTATATTTAAAAAACCGTTAAATGCTTCAAATTTAATTAATTGAAATATATCTTTGTATAAGAATTCAAATTATTATAAAATAAATACAAACTTGAATAAGGGAAATATTTGCTTGATACTTCTATTTTTTCTTTTACTTATTTCATCCCAAACTATTACCGGTCAAAGTACAAGTAAAAATTTGAACGATATTCAAAACTCTGATTATCTCATCACTGAGGCATATTATAAAGCTAATGGAAAAGATACAAACTTAATGAAATCTATCTTTAATGGGAAGCAGATAATTTCAATTATAATAAAGGGAAAGTCTTCAGTATTCATGACTTTTGCAAAGTATGCAATCCAGCAAACGCGTCTTAGTTCAATAGATTTTTATCAATATATTGGGGCAGGAGATTTTTTACCTGAGAGTTTTTAGTGTCGTTGATATTTTTAATAACGTAAGTCAGCCATTTTTGT
>JAAUTT010000031.1 GCA_012031335.1 Bacteroidales bacterium
AGCTTCTTTAGCTTTATTGCCAAGTAGCCGGTATAAGTCGAGAGCTTTATAATAGTAAAGCATAGCAAAACTGTCACGTCTGTTGTCGGACTCAATAATGCCAAGGTTCTGCAAAATTTTTGCCTGTCCGTAAATATTTTTTTTTAACTGATAAAGTTTTAAGGCTGCACGGTAAAATACAAAGGCTGAGTCGAAATTTGCCAGATAATCGTAGCAGCGTGCCATGGAAAATTTCAAATCGGCCAAAAGAACTGTATCGTTTATATAATATTCACTTGTTAGGCAGGTATTAAAATCCTTTATTGCTTTTTTATAGTTCTCGAGATATGAATGGGCAGACCCTCTTAAGTAAATAGCTTTGAAATATTCAATTCCCGATTCCTGGTTTTTAAGCGATCTAATTACTTTTTCAGCCAGTTTCAGTGACTGAGCGGGGTTGTCTTCCAAAAGATTTTCACCTTCGGAAAGTAATTCTACAATTCCATGGGTTTGATTTTCGGGTGAAGTTTTTGCATGAGCCAATATCCTGTTAGTTAGAATTATGGAAATAAAAAATACTAACATTATGTAACGGTTCATGGAAAATTTTTATATCAATTGTTATATTATAATGAGTGCTGTCAAATGTAATGTATGGGAAACTTTTTAACAAATTTTAATTATATTAAGTAACTTTATAATTGCGAATGCGTTGATAGGATAATTAAAGTGTCTATGAAAAGTCAGATTATAATATACTCTGAAAGCGTAACTCCCAGACTTACTTACATACTGGATTTTATTTTTGGTAAAATTATCGGTGTCACTTATAAAATTACTAGCGATTTTCAGGTATTCCTTAGTTCGGATTTACCCAAAATAAATTATTCGTTCCGGGAAAGTGATGAATTGAGAGTAAAACCTTCGGGTTTATTGTTCCAGAAGGGAATTGAGGCAGTTGATACCGGATATGCAAAGTGGAACGGAATGCATTGTTTGTTCTATAATCAGGATGGAGCAGCAATTCCTTTTGACCTTTTCTCAGCTTCTTTCTTCCTTTTAACCCGATATGAAGAATATTTGCCTTATCAGGCTGACGACCATGGACGATTCAGCTCCGACCAGAGTATTGTCGGAAAACATAAATTTTTGGAAGAGCCTGTAGTGCAACAATGGGTTGGATTCTTACTTAATGTTTTGAAGTTGAAATTCAGTAATTTAACTGAAAAGAAACAGGAATTTAAAATAGAGCCAACCATTGATGTAGATGTAGCTTTTGCTTTTGTTTACCGAAATTTCGGACGGTTTTTCATGTCATCGGGGCGAGATTTTACAACATTAAAATGGAATCGGATTATCGACAGGATTTTGGTTACCTCTAAATCAAAGAAAGATCCTTTTGATACCTATTCGTATATTGAATTGATTCATAAAAAATATAATTTCCCTGTATCGGTATTTTATTTAATTGGCGATTACAGTCATTACGACCGCAATATTCCTTATGATAGTCCGGAAGTAAAAGGACTTATAAAAGCTTTATCTGATAAATTTTCTCTTGGAATTCATCCTTCTTATAAAGCTGCTGATAGTGCTGATGAATTAAAAAAAGAAATAAATCGTCTTGGCAGTATAACCGGGAATATGGTTACCAAAAGCCGACAGCATTTTCTACGACTGAAATTTCCGGGAACATATCATAGACTCATGCAGGAAGGAATAACCGACGATTACAGTATGGGATTTCACGACAAACCAGGATTTCGTGCCGGAATAGCGATGCCATACCCGTTTTATGACCTTGTTAATGAAAAGGAAACTACGCTTACAGTGCACCCTTTTGCATTTATGGAACGAACCCTGAAGGATCGCCTGAAACTGGATCCGGATATGGCCTTGCTTAAAATCCAGGAATTGATGAAAAAAGTGAAATCGGTTAATGGCACATTCGGAACCCTTTGGCATAACGACTCCCTAAGCGATTACGGTGAATGGAAACGGTGGCGTTATGTTTACGATGTAATGCTGTCGATGGCATTACCAGTAGCCGAAAACAGGAAACACTACATCAGGAATCGTTTCCTTACAAACGTTAATCAACCTGAGATAATAAAAATCCAACAGTTTAATTTATTTTTGATCTTTTTCCGAAGGAAGGAAAAGCCCTATGGATTATAGCGATAATTAATTTTGGCCTTGGTGATCAAAAGATTAAAAAACAATCAGATAAATAAAATTCTCATGGGATCAGGTTATAACAGGATCAGATGATCCTTATGTTTACCTGTTATCGTGGTATCTCGATACTGTTACACCTGGATGGGAATGCCTTGTAAATGAGAATTACAGGATGGTAATGCCACTTCCTGTAAAATATAAATTTGGAATTCCCTATTTAGTGCAGCCTCCTTTTGTCAAAAAACAGGATTTTGGGATAGTGTAAAAAATGACGATGCCCGCAAATTTTACAGGCGAATATTTTGGACATTCCCCTATTATAACCTGCAATTGCCGGGTTTCACGGGCCTCGAAAAAAAGGAAATATTTAAACGGAAGAATAAATTACACCCTTGACCTTTCGGCTCCATATGAGACTTTGGTGAAGGATTATAAAGAAAATACCCAGCGCAATATTGAAAAATCTCAAAAGCACAATTGCAGTATTAAGGATTGCGGAGTTGCGGAGTTTTTAGAATTCAGCAATTCTCATCTCGAAGGGCTCAATTCTTACAATTTTCAAATATTCAGCAGATTAATTGCCGAAACATCAGAGCGAAAGCTGGCACGTATTGAAAAAGCAGTAGATGCTAATGGAGAGATTCTGTCAGTTGCCTGTTTTCTGGTTTGGAATATGCGCATATTTTACCTTGCTGGTGCCAGTTCTCCTAAAGGGAAACAGGTTTCATCCATGTTTCTCGTTTTCGATAAACTGATACGCGATTTTGCTTCAACAGGCTATCTGATCGATTTCGAAGGATCGATGATACCCGGGGTAGCCAGGTTTTTTAGTGGGTTTGGGGCTAAATCCTTCTACTACTATCATCTTAAGAAATACCTTTTCTTTTACAGGTAACCTCACATAATTTTCACAAAAACTTCTTTCAGGAATTTATCTTCCAGGAGTCGAGCAATTCTGCGTGCAACTGTGCGTCGTATTTCCAGTTCCCGGGGAATTTTTGGGTCGTGATGGGGCCGGAATTAATACGTGTGCCAATCAGAAAATGAATTTCATCCGATTCCAGGAGAAGCTTTACAATCTGATCAGCAGGGCCTTTCCCGATCATGCTGGCTGGAGTATTATCTTTAAGGAGATTGTTGACTTTGCTAAGTGTCAGAATTCCTTCGGTTACCAGGTCGATTCCATCCATGTACGAAACAGGCGGGAGATCGGGATCGTCGAACTGCTGACCTTCGGTAATTTTTATCCCAAGCTGGCTGGCAATGATATCGCTTGTAGTGGCGCCGCAAATAATTTTTTTCCCTTTGAAGTTTTTAACAATCTTAGCCATATCGGCATCGCTGAATTCTTCATATGGTGGTCCGCTGCAAAGCAGTAAACGCCTGGGATGACGCATATAAACCGCAGCACACGAAATATCGTCTTTAGCTTTGTAACCATCGTGCTGATAGGCCATGTTTACTAATTTGGAAGCCAGTTTTTTAGCTGAAATGGATGGCTCGTTTGTGAGAAGTTTTATAATAAACCCGGATATCTGATCGAGGCTCCAACCCAATGGAAACTTTACCGAACCCGTACCCGACTGAAGCACACCATCGCTGAAAAAGACAATTCTGTCCTCGCGATGTGTTTTAAAGGTGCAGGTTCTGATTTCTTTACCTGAATTTTTTGAACTGGTTAAGATAATACATTGCCATTCAGGTTCAATAATTTTATTCCCCCGGAATATAAGACACTCAGGATTTCCGTATTCAATTATTTGTGTAGCGCCATCGTATTCAATATTAATAATGGTAAATGTTGAATAGCTCATATTGCGGTCGCTGCACACGGGCAGTGTGTTCATGATTATTTCGGCAATGGTGTTGGGGTCCTCGTGTTCCATGGTGAATCTCAGCGCCATGGTTGAAGTGAGTGTGGCCAGAACATTGGCTTTTACTCCATGACCCATACCATCCGAAAGAACGGTTATCACCCTGTTTTCTTCGGGAATTCGTTTCGACAGGAAAACATCGCCACAAATCCGTTCTCCATTGTAATTTCTCTGCTGGCAATTTACTTCTATGTAAAAACCTTCTGTCATATCGATTTATGAGAGTCTGTTTTGCTTTTTTCCTATACCACCCTTATACAATCCTGCTATGGCGTTCAACATCTGTTCGGTTTCGGCAGCGCTTTCGCCCAACAAAAACCGATTTTCTGAACCATTTCCAGGTTTTTATCAATAACCTCATCAATACGTTTCAATACTTCTTCTTTACGTACTTCAGGAGAATGGACATCTGCAATAACGGCACCTGCAACTGATCCTTTCTGAATGGTAAATACCGAAATGTTATACAATTCCTCGTTAAAATGAATGTCCCGTTTCTGGATATCCTCGCCATTCAGCAGTACAAACGAAAAGAGATTATAAATAGGGAATGGCAAAAGCGTTTTCAGGTCGGCGCCGGTTAATCCGGGAATAACCTCATTTATTTCGGCGGCTTCAGGACCAAGAAACTTGATAAAACTCTCGTTGGTATGCAGAATTGTAAGTTTATCATTCACGATCACCAAACTCGAAGGAAGCTTTTGCAGCATTGCCTCCATGGTGGAATAAGCCTGTTTGGCCAGTTGCTGCTCCCTTCGGGCACTGTTTTCCGACTCTCTCAATGCTTCCTTGGTTTTTTCGAGTTGATCGTTGATGGTCTGGAGGTGCTGTATGGAATTTTGACGGCTTTTTACAGCATGTGTAATGCACATTTCTGTTGTGGTAAGGCCTTTAACAACATTGGTCGCAAAATCGTAACAGGTATTGTATCCACAGGCTCCGCAACCCAGATTGTCGTCGAATTCATCCTTACCCATGGCGATCATTACTTCCTTCACCTTATCACGGGGTGGTTGTGCAATGCGCTGGTCGTCGGCAATAAATGAAGTGGATAGATCGAAATGGAGATAGTGTTTCAGTTCTTTTTCCCATTCCCGCTTATTGAAAGTTTGCAAACGTTTATTGGCATAGTTAACCACCAGTGTTCGCCTGAAGAACCTGTCGCCCCCTCGCGAAGTCCCAGGCCCCATTATACACCCGTGATCGTAAAATACATTGAAATGTCTGTTAATTACCTGGGAATGATCTGCAAATTCTTTTACTGCCTTTACCATGGTACTTCTTCCTTCGGCTGTAATTACCGAACCTGTAAGCAGGTCCTCGCTAATGTCGGCAGCCTGTAGAAACCCGTTACTGATAGGATACAGAGAGCCTTTGCGGCCAAATGGTTTGTCGAAATCTCCATACTCATGTTTGCCCTCGGTAATACCAAATTCCTTGAAAAGTTCTCGTAATTCTCTGAAGGTAATCACCGAATCAATCCGGGCTTTTTCGGTATACCTGAGAGCTTCCTTTTTGTTGGCGATACAAGGACCAATATAAATAATGGCTGTTTCGGGACCATACAACTGATGAATTACCATGGCGGTAGCAATCATGGGAGTTACAATGGGAGCGAGGTTGGGTATAAGTTCCGGAAAATACTTTTCAATATATAATATGAGGGCGGGGCAATTTGCTGTGAGGTAGTATTTTCCTTTATTGTTTTCGAATAGTTCGGCATATTTATGAGCCACCAGGTCGACACCAAAAGAGGCTTCATTTACATAATGAAATCCCAGTGCCCGTATCATTCCACAAATTTGCGGTAATCGGTAATATCCGAGAATTCTCCCGAGATGCTTGGACCAACTATGGCAGCTATTTTTCGTCCCGATTTTAGCAGGGCTTTGGTTTCTTCTTTGGAATCGTAATAAACAACAGCTTCAGGACCGCATACTGTAACACAGCTTCCGCATCCAATACACCGGTTATGCAATATTTTCGGATAATCGTCCGTTAAATCCATTTTAACGGCTTTAACCGGACAAACCCTAACACATGCATAGCACTTAACACATTTATTATGGATAATTTCTATCAGGTTCATCGGAAGTTGTTTTGGTTTAGAAACTAAAATATTAGCACGGAATCAACAATTAGTCTAAATGATAGCCATGTTAAAACTAATAAAAATTTAGGCCAGGCACAAGGATCGGAAATCACAAATATTAACTTTACCATAATTAACCAAGTATTGTAACGATGAAGAAGAGTATAGTATTAATCTTAATGATCGGCTTAACCTTAACTGAACTGTTTTCTCAGGAATCTGTCAAATTAATCAGAGATTTAAGTTTGAAAATTGATACCGGAAGATACTACCTGTCTCGTCACACTGTTGACCAGAACGGAGAACGAAAGCTTTATTTCAGTTTTCAAAGGGAAGATGAAGTTTGCGAGTTAAATATCTATCCTGCCGATAAGGATAAAATTAAAGGGATTCAGTTATTGGGGGCAGCCGATTTTGTAACCCTCGATTCGCTTGTTTTTGTTAATAACGAATATTACCGTATCCGACTGAGATTTGTAAACCTTTTCAAAAGTCAATTTCTCAACTTTACCTTCTCGGCTAATGTTGAGGGAGTTGAGAAACCTGTGCTGGAAGAAGTGAAGCTTTTGCCTTTCACCCAAACCAAGCTTGCTTTTGGACCGGTTAACGACGATTTGTTTATTGGCGAAGAAAAAGTTTTTGAGCTTATTACCAACAATTTAAAAAACATCCGCATCACAAACGAATGGTCGAAGGATCAGGATATAAACTACAGGGTTGTAGAAGAAAACGGAAAAACTGATGGTACATCTGCTACCCATAAGTTCTGATAACAAAGAGGTGAAAATAAGGCTGCAAACATTTGTTCCCTATATTACTCCCGACAGGCAGATTTCGTATGATATTCCACCTGTGCGACAGATGTTCAGGGTTAAAACTTCCCGGCTGGTATTTCTTAACCCCGATAAACAGGAAATCACCTTTGACGAAAGTACACGTTTGAACGGTATAGAGATTCAGATGGACAACGGCAGGTTTTTAACAGTTGGAAAAACATACCGCATCGAGAATCAGGAACAACCGGGAGGTGCGCTTATCGCTGAGCTTTTCACCAAAAGCAATCTTACAAACGATAAAATGCTCTGTATTTTCCGGCCCTTTAATTTTCACCGGAAAACATCAGGGGTACCTTTATATCAAAGATGGCGATGTTCCGCGTTTTGTGACTAATTGCGATATAACTCCTAAAACTTCTATAACGTCAGTTATGGTGATGCACGAAGGCGGAGACTGGACATCGAACCTCACCATTTATCCTGGCGAAACCGTAAATGTAAAAGTTGAAGGGGAAGGACTTCATAAGGCTCGTTTTCATTGGGAAGATGTGCTCGATATTACTTCCGATACAGTTATCAGAAGCGAAAACCTGTGCTTTTTCCGGTTGAAAGTGCCTATGAATATTGCCAAACGCAGAATTAACCTGTACAATAATGTTACCAATACCGGAACTGCCTTAAACATTCGGGAATATCAGGTTCCCCCGGAAAATGGATTATGTCAGTCTTAATTTTGGAACAGGCAGCAGGGTGCTTGCCAATATGACGCCAACCATTATCCAGAGAAGTACCATTAAGGATATAACGCTTAATTTTGATAATAATAAAATTGATGCAGGCGATAAACTCTATGGTAAACAATACCTCGATGTGGATATCCGGTTACTTGGAAAGAGAGGGGAACTCATCGAAATGAAAACAATACGCAATGTGTTGGTTTGCCCGGGCGATAATTCTCCACGATCTATATATTATAAGGATAAAGCCGGCATTACATCGCCAATAAGCGTGAATAGCATGCTTGGAAATAAAACATATAACCTTGAGGATTTCTCAAAAGTTCAGATGACCTTTAAAAACCAGGACGATAAGTATGGCGAATCAGGTTACGAAAAACAAATTGAAATTGTCCTTCAACGTCCTGTAATATTCGATATTGATGTGTCGTTCCCTGCGGGCTTGATGATTCAGAACCTGGGAAAAACGAAATCGGAGCAGGAATTATTCGATGCTTACGATTTAAATTATAATCAATATGAACTTGACCTGGAGCGATATAAAAAGGGCGAAATTGTTGTTAGTCCCACTGTACCTACTAAACCCAAAAAGGCTGCATTTACCGACAATCTAGGTGGTATCAGTTTGGCGCTTATTGCTCAATTCAGTTTTCCCGATGCCGAAAAGGTGGGTAAACTCAAACCTTACCGCATAGGTGCCGGATTTCTTGCTATCAATACCTTTAATTTCAGCGATGGTGCAAAACGCGATCTGGCAGCAGTAGTGCTTGCAAGTTTATACCCGATAAAGCCCGGAAGAGTATTTAACTTACCCATTCATATTGGTTTCGGTTATAAATTTCAGGATGCCATTCCTTTCCTGATGCTTAGTCCAGGCATTGGAGTGCGGTTTTAATTGAATACCATATTAATTTATAAGTTTATAAAACGGTCCGGATATTTCCCGGACCGTTTTTTTATAAAAAAGATGGTGAAAAGCATTCAGCTCTTTTCATTGTGATCACTATTTACAATATTTGTATGAAATAGTATAGACAATGCGAATAGAAAGTGATGCCATCGGAGAGTTGCCCGTTCCTGCCGATGCTTTGTATGGGATACATGCTGCACGAGCCAGGGAGAACTTTCCCGATCACACCGCATTTTTTATGGAATGGTTTAGGTCGGTTGGAGTCGTTAAACACTCCTGTTATCTTACATACCAAAGGTTTAAAGAAACAGCGCTTGAAAACAAGTTAACAGCATCATTCAGGTGGATTGACAATGATATAATCTCGGCTCTGATTCAAAGCGCCACGGAGGTTTCGGAGGGTTTACATTTTGAACATTTTATAGTTCCGGCTGTGCAGGGTGGTGCCGGTACAAGTATAAATATGAATGTTAATGAAATAATTGCCAACAGAGCTTTGTTACTGATGGGGAAAAAGCCGGGAGATTATGCTTTTATTGGTCCTATAGAACATGCAAATGTTTTTCAAAGTACCAACGATGTAATTCCTACCGCGCTAAAGGTTGCTGTCATGCAACTGCTGAATGAACTTGAAACAGTTATCAATCAGTTGCGGCAATCGGTCGAAAATATTGAAGCCAAACACAGGAACCATTTACGCATAGCATATACTCAGATGCAGGAAGCTGTTCCCTCCAGCTTCGGGCGATTATTCAGTACCTATTCCGATGCACTGTCGCGCGACTGGTGGCGGGTGTCCAAATGTTCCGAGAGAATCAAAACCGTAAACCTGGGTGGTGGTGCAGTGGGGACAGGGATTGCAGTTCCGCAGTTTTTTATTATGCAGGTAGTGAGCGAACTGCAGCATTTAACAAAGCTTCCTGTAACCCGGGCCGAAAACCTCCAGGATGCAACGGCTAACAACGATTCATTTGTCGAGGTACATGCAACACTCAAAGCACATGCAGTAAATCTCGAAAAATAGCTAATGACCTCCGATCGCTTTCATCCGATTTAGGTCATAAAGATATTTCTATTCCAAAAAAGCAGACAGGTAGCTCAATTATGCCAGGGAAAATTAATCCTGTAATTCCTGAGTTTATAATAAGTGCTGCACGTAAAGTATATGCCAATGATCACCTTATTACTGATCTGGCAGCTATGGGATGTCTCGACCTAAATGCTTATCTTCCGTTGTTAGGACATGCATTGATTGATAGCCTGAAGTTACTTGTTGCAGCCGGCAAAAGTATGCACTTTCATTTACTGGAAGGGCTCAGTGTGCATGGAGAGGTAGCGCTCAACAGGCTGCTGCATAGTCCCTCGCTTACAACAGCATTGGTACCTTATTTGGGATATAATACCGCCGCTTTACTTGCCGCCGAAATGAAAGAGAGCAATTCCGGTATTTTTGAAGCCAATAACAAACTCAAACTTATCGGGGACGATATACTCCGAAAAATTCTGGAACCTTCAAGGCTACTGAGGCTGGGGTATTCACTTAACGACACAACCAATGATTAAAAATTATATGATTACCATCGGTAGTCGTTATTTTATTGCATTCATGAACCTTGCTCTTATTATCCTGTGTTCACGCTATCTGGGAGCCGAAGGCCTTGGATTTATCAGTCTTTTTGTACTTGGACTTGCACTAAACAACCAGGTATGTAGTTTCTTCGGAGGTAGCGCTCTGGTTTATCTTGCTCCACGTAAAAACCTTGCAACATTAATTTTTATCTCATATACAGGAGCAACAATTATGCATATGGCACTTGTACCGCTTTATCTGTGGCTGAAGCCGTTTGATATTGTATATTTTCCCGAGTTCTTTATCATTTCTCTTATGAATGTGTATTTTTCAACAAATCTTTCCTTGTTATTAGGAAAGGAAAAAGTTGAAACATACAATGTTTTAAGTGTATTTCAGATTTTATTGCAAGTATTGATTTTCGGATTGTTTGTTTATAAACTGGAAAAGATATCCGTAAATCATTATATAATTGCAAGTATTATATCCTATTTTATGGCTATGGCAGGCAGTGCGGGTATACTTATGAATAATATTCCGCGTCGTACCGAAGAGTTATTTCAGACTATCAAAGAAATTTTTAAGTATGGATTTTTGCTGAGTCGGGAAATATACTGCAACTTTTGGCCTATCGTTTAAATTACTTCGTAATTAACAAATGGCTCGGATTGGCGGCATTGGGAGAGTTTTCACTTGCTGTTCAGCTTACCGAAGGATTAAGACTCTTCAGCAAAGGCGTTGCCACTGTAGAATATTCCTATTTTTCTAACTCCGACTCCTTTAAAGAAAACGTTGCCATTACCCGGAAATCAATTGTATATAGCCTTGTTTTCACTTTTACAGGACTGTTGGTTTTATTGGTTATACCCACCTCGGTTATTCAATCATTTTTCGGAGAAGAGTTTCACCAAACCCGGTTGATAGTTTCTTTATTAGCTCCTGGAATTTTGCTGTTAAGTGCCGGAACTATCATTACTCCCTTTTTCTCGGGGCAGGGTAAGCATTATGTTAATGCCATAGGTTCAGCTATTTGTTTTATTGTAACAGCTTTGCTTTCGTTTATACTCATTCCATGGCTTGGAATATCAGGAGCCGCTATCGTTAATACACTTGCTTACAGCGCCCTGACTGTTTATCTGTATCTTACCTATAAGAAGCATCTACGTTTTATATGATTGCTGTTTTTCAGTAAGTTGAGCCATCATTCAGGTGGGAAAAGTGTAATTTATTCCTGTTTTAATGTAAAACATTATTCATCGTGTTTTCTGACCTTTGTAACTATGTTGTAACAGAAATTTAAACTTATTTCTGAAAACGGTAACAAATTAGTTAAGGTAGGGAGTATGAAAAAGACAATCTTATTTTCTTTAATTATAGCGCTGTTTGAGTCAATGAATATGGCTGGTCAGGATGCCGAAAAAAAGAAAAAGGAAGCAAATGAAAAGGTATCCGAAGCCCGTATGGAAGTATCCAAGGCAGAAAAAAATCTGGAAAAAAGCGAAAAAAGACTCCGTGAAAACTTATGAGGAATTTAGAAAGGAAACTGAAAAAAAACTCAGGGAAGTGGAAAAAAACCTTGAGGATATTGATGATAAGATTGCCAAACTCGACGACAAAGAGAAAACAAAATATGAGGCCCGCAGAAAGGAGCTAAAAGAAAAGAACAAAGCTTTAAAATACAGGCTGGATAACTACAAGGATGGAGATGAACCTACCAAATTTGAAGCCTTTCAGAAGGAATTCCAGCACGATTTCGAAGTCCTGGACAGAGCACTTGATGAGTTTTTGTTGACAACAAATAAAATATCCGAATCGAATAACTTATTAAAATTCCAACTTAATGAGAGCGAACATCGAAATATCCGAAGCGAATCTAAAGGAGTCGGCAACACTTTTGAATATTTTACTTGCTGATGAATATGTTCTATACACAAAAACCCGAAATGCTCATTGGAATGTTCAGGGTTCTGGGTTTTACGAGCTTCATAAGTTTTTCGAAGATCAATACAATGAACTTGCCGAAATAATCGATGAAGTGGCTGAAAGAGTAAGGATGTTGGGCCATTTTGCACTGGGAACAATGAAGGATTTTCTGGCAGTAACCCGAATGAGTGAGAGTAATTATGAATTCACAAATCAGCAGCAGATTATCAAAACATTACTCGACGATCATGAAACTATAATACATTCTCTCAGAAGTGATGCCATGTCAGTGGCAGACAAACATAAGGATATCGGTTCATCTGATTTTTTGACAGGAATGCTCGAAAGGCATGAGAAAATGGCCTGGATGCTTCGTGCACATTTATCTTAAATATATATACATGGGAAGTCTGCTTTATATTGTGGCTGTTATACTTGTAATTGGTTGGCTTTTAGGATTTTTTGTTTTTAATGCCGGAAGTATCATACATGTTTTGCTGGTAATTGCAATAATAGCCATTTTACTTAGAATTATCAGGGGTGCCTGAAGATTTTGATTATTATTAATTTAAAAAGAAATAATTATGAGTGTAGGTAAAGTTTTATTAGGCGTATTGGCAGGTGTTGCCGCAGGTGCTTTAATCGGGATTCTTTTTGCTCCCGATAAAGGTTCGGAAACAAGGAAAAAGATAATGGAATCCGGCGAGGATATGGCAAATTCGGCCAAGGAAAAGTTTAATGATGTAATGGATAATGTTAACGAACGTGTTAACAGGGTAAAAGAAGGAATTGGTAATGTTACCGGAAAAGCAAAAGAGACTGCTGAAGGGGCTAAAAATGCTACCCGTTCGGCAACAGCTTAAACGTATAGTTTAGGTAAAAGCAACTTCGGTACAAATATTTGGTTCATTAATAAGGTGTATACCTTTTCAAAAGAGGTATACACCTTGGTTTACATAAGGGTTTAGGGTTTTTGAATACAATCATTTACAGCTATTATTACAGGGCTGGAAAGGGGATGGGTTATGGCCAACCATGTAAATAGAATTGTAGAAAATAGCAGAGATATTTCAGCACCTTCAAATATGGATGTACATGGCCAATCCATGGAGTTTGGCGAAAATAGAAATGTACCCGCAGATATTATTGGCCGGCCTGAAATATTGTTTTTAACTTCTTATCCACCGAGGGAGTGTGGCATTGCTATGTATTCACAGAACCTTATTTTTGCGGTCCGAAATAAGTTTAACGATTATTATAACCTGAAAGTTTGTGCACTTGAACCTGGCAAAGCCCGGTACTTTTACCCTGAAGAGGTTTATTTTACCCTGGATACCACACAACCAGAAGCATTCAGCAATTTAACCGGGAAAATTAACCGGGACAACAAAAGCGAGGCCGTTATAATCCAGCACGAATTTGATCTCTTTAACCCCGTTAAACATCTGTTGCTTAAGTTTATTGCTGATATCAATAAGCCTGTTATTTTTGTTTTTCATAAAATTGCACCTAACCCCGACAAGGAATTAAAATCCTATATTCAACATATCTGTAATCGTGCTTCAACAGTAATTGTAATGGCTTATGAATTGGCATGCATTCTTACCTTTGATTACCAGATACCTGAAACCAAAATTCGAATTATTCCTTACGGCACCGAACTAACCGAAAGAGCCGATAAAGAAGTTCTGAAGGAAAAATACAATTTTTCGGGACGACAGGTCCTTTCAACTTTTGGATTACTTACTCCCGTTAAAGGGATTGAGACTGTGCTCGAGGCATTACCCGCTGTTATTAAAAAGCATCCGGATGTACTTTTTCTTGTTATCGGTAAAACACACCCCGAAACCTTTAAACTGGAAGGAGAAAATTACCGTGTTAAACTTGAAGCCAGGGTGAATTCTCTTAAACTGCAGAACTATGTTAAATTTATTAATAACTATGTTGTTCCTGAAACTTTAAAAGAGTATCTGCAGTTATCCGATATTTGTCTTTTCACATGTACCGATCCGCACAGGCCTATGAGCGGAACCTTTTCTATGGCGGTG
>JAAUTT010000032.1 GCA_012031335.1 Bacteroidales bacterium
GATTAATCATAATAGCAGGATTACAATCTGTGGATTTATTGGGACAATTTTTACATGCATCAGCTTCCTTTATGGAATTATTTAAATCCTTAGTGGTTTGAATTGGTTTAATAAAGCATTCATATTAAAATTAAAAAGGACCACATCCTACCCCTTCTTCTTGTCAAGATTATGTTTTAGTTTTTAATAATACAATAAAAAATCCCTCGATCGAGGATTTTTTTATTGCGCAAAAAAGAAATCGTTCAATTCATAAATATCCTGAGGAGATTTCAAAACCGGCGAATCATCGAAGAATCCATCTATGGCATCCAGCAACTCGTCGAATGATATATAACCATCCATATCTTTGTCCAGCTGTTTGTACTTTTGAGGAATTGGTATGGAGCTTTTTCCTATGTTATAACGGGTACGAGCTCTCTGCATCATCAGGAACGATTCAACTTCCGAACGGCTTATAGCCTGGCGTCCCGAAAGCTCTTCTGCCAGTTTTTCAGCATTTATTTCAATACCATCATTATCTACGATAGCATTTACTTTTGAATGAAGTTCTTTATCCTGGTAGTTAGGCACACCATCCTTATCGTCGTCATATGGGCATCCGGTAGTGTCTACTTCGACCCCCGGAGGAGTATTGGGACAATTATCCCAATAGTCAAAAATTAGATCGTTATCACTGTCACCATACATTGAGTAATCCCAATCTACTTCAGCAAATAATTTCTGAATGGTAATAGTTTTAGGGCTGGAGAAAAGGTCGAAATGAAAAGTTAGATATGAATAAGTGAACATATCGTTCAGTTTATTCCCCTTAATGCCCTGTGTAGCTTTACTACTAACATTATCAATATCATCGGTGAAAGTATAATGCAATGAATATCCAAGGCGCATGGTAACCCTGTTCGATACGGCAAAGTCGAGACCTACATCAACCGGTACTGCAAATGTACTTTGATTATAACTTCCCAAACCGTATAAATTTAAATCTCTGAGGTCTGATTCATAGATATTATCTCTTTTTATAATTTCATTGGCAGCACTGCGTATTGTCCCATCCGAACGATAGATATATGGAATTTTGTCTCCGTAATACAAATCGGATTTGGAATTAAACTGCACATTTTCAATCCCGAGAGACACAAATGGAGTAATGAGCGAACCTGTTTTAATGAAAGGCTTAAAATCGTAATGAAGGTTAATACCAAAAGTAGTAATATCGGTTTTGAAGTTAAGATTCATAAGTGAATCGGACGATGTTTTATTTCCTCCCATTTGTCCGAGCATCAGAAAAAAATTGGCTTTCAAATACCTTTTATTATCAACAAATGTTGCTACATTAATTTTATAGGCAGGCGTTCCCATGATAGGATTTTGTTTTTTGTTTTTGACCTCTCCGTAAAAATTAATATAACCATAGCCGAAACCAATAACAGGCTTATAAACCAGATTAACATTTTCCACTTCTTCTTTCAACAGCGACTCCAGATAATCTTCGTCGTCCTGAGCAAGAACTGATGCAGGAAGGCAAAATATCAAAGCAATCAACCCAATTCTGAAAAATGCAGAGAGTTTCATTATTGTTTTATTTTATCCATTTTTGGTTGGTAATCATCAGAGCTTCCTGGATGGTAATTCTGTTTCCCTCGTTATAAGCCGAAACAAAAGCATCGGTAATAGGAGTTGTGTTCCAAAGATGAACCCTGTAGTCACGTGCTTCTTTGTATGCATCGAACGATCCAACCGAATATTTAATCCAACCGTTATGATCTTCTTTTACAATAGATTTTTCGAGACGAAACTTTCCGAAATATGATTTTACATTCACCGGCTTATGACCGGCAGCAATCTGCACCCTGTAATAAATACCATTACTACCTGGATTCAGATTTTCGCCCTCAGGCATGGCTGTTTCGTTCTTTGTAACTTCCGTTGTTGCTTCCTTTGATTTATCTTCAGGAACTCTGGTAATAACTGCAAGTTCTTTTTCGACAGGTTTTTTAACTACACTTTTGGGTGTATCAACAGTTATTTTATTGCTTGCTATGGTTGTATTAACAAGATCCTTTTGGCTAGTGACCTGATTATTAATATTTTCTTTTTTAACATTGGATGCTGCGATCTGAACTGAAGGTTGCGGTTTCAGCAACAATGCGATTTCTTCAGGTTTAAGATTGGCTAAATTGGCATCTCTTTCAAATACACCAACACTTTGAGTTTTTTCATCTATAATATAGGAAAACGATCCGTTAATAAGCATGCTTACATCAGCAGGGTTAATGCCATTTACAGGAACCAATTTATAACTTACAATAAAATACGGTTCGGCTGGTAAACTCATCCAAAGGAATTTTGCCTTTCCATCTTTAAATGTAAAAATACCGTCGCGACTGTTAATATTGAGTGCTGTAAATCCTTTCGGGACATTTTCTTCAATTTTGGCAAATTTCTGAAGCTTTTCCTTGTTAACAAGGATATTGACCACATATTCGTTCTGACTTTCGGACCAGTATGGTTTTGCCGAACACAGGCAATAGTACCGAAGCTGGTTTCGGCAAATCCTGCTGGCATACTCTTTCCAAAATCATTAACATCCACAAGTAATGCGGGATCCATACCTGGGGAAGGCACAATAGTCAGCATTGTAGGTTGCACCTCAACTGACCTGCGTTGATTATCCTCAATAAACGAAAATTTACCGGCAAGATTTACTGATCCTTTTAGTCTTTCGTCGCATGTAATCTTATAACTGATTTCAATTTCTTCGCTTTCGGGAAGTTTCAGCCAAATAAAACGAACTTTTTGGTCTTTGAAAGTAAAATCGGCATTGGAAGTATTTACTGATGATGCGTTAAAGCCAGCCGGAAGTTCCTGCTGAAAACGACAAAAGCCCGATATATCCTTCTTTTTGAGGATTACCTTCACCAGCAGCTCTGTTCCGGCATTGATCCTGGGAGCAACATCCATAGTAAGTGATACATCACTTTGAAAAAGCAGGTTTATGGCCAGAGCTCCCAATACATACACCACTGTAATAAAGCGTATCATGACTGGGTTTTGTTAACTAAATAATTCATCGTTTCAAACAAATATAGCAAATAATGGTATCGAATTCATAATACTGTAACTTCTGTTAATAACTAAGTCAATTGTTAATATCATCAGAAATTGGGACTTAACAGATATTTCGAGTAAAAGTTATTGATTATTTCAACCGCTTCATCCGGATCGTCGACCACATGAAACAGGTTCATATCGTCGGGATGGATGCACTGATTCTCGTTCAGCATTGTTTTTTTAATCCATTCAACAAGTCCTTCCCAATAATCTTTTCCGATGAGAACTATTGGGAAACGCCCGATTTTCTCAGTCTGGATTAATGTCAAAGCTTCGAAAAGTTCATCAAAAGTACCAAAACCACCAGGGAGTACAACAAACCCCTGGGCATACTTCATGAACATAGTTTTTCTTACAAAAAAGTAGTCGAAAGTGATCAATTTATCATGATCAATAAAAAGATTGGCACTCTGTTCATATGGGAGAGCTATATTTATACCCACTGAACGTCCGTTTCCACGTTTGGCACCGAGGTTTGCAGCTTCCATAATACCTGGGCCACCACCGGTAATGATACCATATCCGAATTGTGTTAATTTAAATGCAACCTGTTCAGCTAATTTATAATATGCGTTATCAGAGGTCAAACGGGCTGATCCGAATATTGAAACACAAGGCCCAATGCGCGAAAGTTTTTCATATCCTTCAACAAATTCGGCCATTATTTTAAAAATTCTCCAGGAATCTTCTGATTTAATTTCATTCCAGGTTTTTTCCTGAAATGCATTCCTTATTTTCTCTTCACTGGTCGACATAATAATCCTTAAATCTGATTTAACTTATTTTAAATGTTGTTTTATACGTTGGTAAATCCTAGAATGTTATGGATTTAAATGAATTTGGCGGTTAAATATAAAAATACAAACCTTTGTAAATAAAACCTTTACATAAATTAAAAATAAAAATTGTTTTTTAATTATTTTCCAAAAAGGCAAATTAATATAATTCGCCCCCAATTTATTGCCATCCCAAAGAACAATTTACGGAACAATTCGAGATACCATATATTCACCCTAATTTAAGAGAAGGTAAATGTCTAATTGATTTGCGGGTCCATATCTGCTATTCATTTAATCAGTCCCGGAAAATTATAATTCCTTTTTGAGGTATTCGGCAGTATAACTCTTTGAAGTTAAAACAAGCTCTTCGGGAGTTCCGGTAAAGATAATTTCTCCCCCACCCGATCCGCCTTCCAAACCAACATCAATTATATGGTCGGCAACTTTAATTACATCCATATTATGTTCAATCACAATAACGGTATTTCCCCGATCAACCAGATGGTTTAAAACTTCAAGCAAAACCCTCACATCGTCAAAATGCAATCCGGTAGTAGGTTCGTCGAGAATGTAAACTGTTTTGCCGGTATCTCTCTTGGAAAGCTCAGTTGCCAGCTTCACACGTTGCGATTCACCCCCTGATAAAGTAGTAGACGGCTGTCCTAACTTAATATAACCAAGCCCAACCTGCTGAATAGTAATTACTTTATTTAAAATTGAGGGAATTCCATAAAAATAATCAACAGCCTGGTTGATAGTCATATCAAGCACATCGCTTATTGATTTCCCTTTATACTTAACTTCGAGCGTTTCACGATTATACCGGTGCCCACCACAGTCGCGGCATACCACATAAACATCAGGCAGAAAATTCATTTCTATGGTTTGAACACCTGCACCTGAGCAAGCTTCGCATCTTCCACCCTTTACATTAAAAGAAAAACGACCAGGTTGATAGGCCCTGATTTTTGCCTCGGGGGTCATAGCAAATAAATTGCGGATATCGCTGAATACTCCGGTATAAGTAGCCGGATTCGATCTGGGTGTTCTTCCAAGTGGAGACTGATCTACCTGTATAACTTTATCGATATATTTAAGCCCATCAATGGAATCGTAAGGCAAGGCATCCTTAACCGAGTTATAGAAATGTTTTGAAAGAATTGGCTGCAGTGTTTCGTTAATCAATGTCGATTTCCCGCTCCCCGAAACTCCTGTAACACAAATAAATTTACCGAGTGGAAAATCCACTGTTACATTTTTGAGGTTATTACCACGGGCACCACTTAAAACTAATTTATGTCCTGTCCCCAGCCTGCGTTGAGCAGGAACTTTAATTTCCTTTTGGTTATTCAGGTATTGGGCAGTTAAGGAACACGATTTTAAAATATCGTCAGGAGTACCTTCAGCAACCACTTCTCCGCCGTACCTGCCTGCCCTGGGCCCCATATCAACAATGTGATCTGAAGCAAGTATCATATCCTTGTCATGCTCCACTACTATAACAGAATTACCGGCATCCCGCAGTTTTCTTAGAGACGAAATAAGCCTGTGGTTATCGCGCTGATGCAAGCCGATGCTTGGTTCATCCAGGATATAAAGAACATTTACCAGCTGAGAGCCGATTTGAGTTGCCAGCCGGATACGCTGGCTTTCGCCGCCTGAAAGAGTACGGGCGCTTAAGTTCAGGGAAAGGTAGTTTAACCCTACGTCCAGCAAAAAGTTAATGCGGGTGCGTATTTCTTTTATGATTTCACGGGCAATGGCTTTTTGTTTATCAGAAAGCCTGTCTTCCAGATCTTCGAACCACTTTTTCAAGGTTTGAATATCCATCTTAGCCAATTCAGAGATATTCCGGCCATCGATTTTAAACCACAAGGAATCCATTTTTAAGCGGTTGCCATGGCATTCGGGACAATCCACTTCTTTTACAAACTGGTTAACCCAAGCCTGTGCCTTTTTAGAAGTATTTTCAACTTGTTGCTGATGATATAGTTTACTATTCCATCGAAGTTCAGAAAGTAACCTGAAGAAGTTCCAGCTGGAGCATGAAGCAGTTTAATGATTCGTCGGATCCATACAATACAGTATTAAGCGCCTCTTCCGAAATTTCATCAACAGGAGTATCGAGCGTTAGATTATATTTATGAAGAATTGCCTCAATCTGCCAGAAAATAACCGAGCTTTTATATGAGCCAAGCGGTTCTATGGCGCCTTTGCTTATGCTTAACGAAGGATTAGGGATAATTTTTGAGATATCAGCTTCGGTGATTTCCCCGAGACCACTGCAACGTTTGCAGGCGCCCTGAGGCGAGTTAAAAGAAAAAGAATGTGGCGCAGGTTCATTATAAGAAATGCCAGTGGTTGGGCACATAAGCTGTTTACTATAATAACGGAAATCCCCGGTTTTTTTATCGAGAATCAAAATAACTCCCTTTCCGTGAATCATAGCTGTGTGGACTGATTCTTTAAGCCTTTTACCAGTATCTTCAGCAACAACAAGCTTATCGACTACCATTTCGATAAAATGCGACTTATAGCGGTCGACTTTCATGTTATGGATAATCTCCTTTATTTCCCCGTCCACCCTTACGTGCAAAAAACCCTTTTTCCGAATCTGTTCGAAGAGTTCTTTATAATGACCTTTTCGTCCTTTTATTAAGGGCGAAAGCACATAAATAGCCGCACCATCGAAACTGGTTGATATCAGTTTAACAATTTGCTCCTCGGTGTACTTCACCATTTTTTCGCCGGTTTTATACGAAAATGCCTCTGAAGCACGTGCATATAGCAAACGAAGAAAATCATAAATTTCGGTGATGGTACCAACGGTACTTCTGGGATTACGGTTAGTTGTTTTCTGTTCGATTGATATTACCGGGCTTAATCCCGATATTTTATCAACATCAGGGCGCTCCAGGCCTCCTAAAAACTGGCGGGCATAGGCCGACATGGTTTCCATATACCTTCGTTGCCCTTCAGCATAAATGGTATCGAAAGCCAAAGATGATTTTCCGCTACCACTTAAACCTGTTATTACTGTGAATTTATTCCTGGGAATATTGACATCAATATTTTTCAGATTATGAACCCTGGCTCCCAGTACTTCTATTATTTCTTCACCTTCGGGCTGGTATGTTTCTTTTTCTTTATCCTTATTCATTATCTTTTTCGTGGCCGTTTAGAGCCAAAATAGTATCTGTTTCTGCTACTGAAGCAGGAAGGCTCACATTACGAAAACCTTTTACCGGAACTTTTATGGTATATGCTTTCCTGTATTTATTGGTAAGACAATTATCCCTTAACCAAGGATTTAAAATTTTAATCATCTTATAATTTGTTCCCTGCTGAAATGCAAATTTAGCAATATCTGCAATAGGTGTACTTATAATCATATCTTTTGACTGATATGGCTGATAAAGATCGTCCTTTGTAATGGCAAAACCATAAGCTTCCGGATTATTGACAATTGCTTTTAAGGCAGCTACGCGGAATACATAGCGAGAAGTCTCTTCATTTAAAAGAATATCATAATAATTATCGCTGTATTGACGGGATATCTGTTTGTTTAATCCTGTACGTCCCATATTATATGAAGCTGCTGCCATGGTCCAGCTTTTATAAATATTATAGGAGTGTTTAATGAATTTACAGGCTGCTTCGGTTGATTTTTCAATATTGTACCGTTCATCAACTTCTTCATTAATCTCCATGCCATATTCAATAGCAGTTGGTTTAACAAATTGCCAGAAACCGGCAGCACCTGCAGAAGAAACTACATTGGCCAATCCACTCTCAGCCAGAGCAAGAAATTTAAAATCGTCGGGTATTCCATTCTTTTTCAGAATAGGTTCAATAACCGGAAAAAACCTGTTTGCTCTTTTTTATAAGTAAAAAATGTTTTGAGAATGCCAGTAAGTGTTTACCAGCAATTCTTTGTCGAGAGCCTCCTTAACGTCAAAATTTTCAAGAGGTATATCTTCACCGGCAAAATTAAATTCATTAGGTAAAGCAACAGAGGTAAATTTACCACCCTGAATATTTTTAACACTCTGATCACGGGTGGGCATAGAACCCGACACCAATATTGCGACTACCACAATACCAAATATGCCAAATCCGGCACATATACCATTAACTAAACTTAATTTTTTACTCATAACTTACGCTCCGGTTTGCAACTAACAAAAATATAATTAATGTCCAAAACACAATCTACACCGATCAACAAAATCATCAGGGAAAATCCTTCGAAATATGCATTTTGGGTTGGTACAATAACGCAGACACTGCATGGTTTGTTACTAAAAGCCGAGACTATTTTTGAAAAAACATAAACCGCCTTTTAGCCTTGAATTAATAATTCTTTAAAATTTAAAAGAAACACCTGAATAAAGTCCGAAGGCATATGGATGCAATTTAACAGCCGAAGAAGTATTAAATGAGTTGATATAATATTTGAATGTAGGTTCGACACTTAAAAATAGGTTCTTTCTCAAATTGTAAACTACACCAAAGCCTACTGAAGAACTGTAATTAGTTGATTCCACATTTTCGGTTTTACCAACAGAAGTACCTTCGTCCGAATGGAGTGTAGTTTTATTATTTACAAGGAAATGTGTACTTACCCCCCCTAAAAGATGAAGGTTGATTTTGCGGTTAAGTATTTTGTATTTTGCAAGAAAGGCACTTCGATAAACTCGAACGACTGCTGAATATCTTTCGATTCGGCATCGGCAGGTGAAAGTGCTAGATTTCCCGGTGCGTATTCCATTCGGTCCGAATTAGCCGTACCATAAAAATAGAGCTTTTCGGAGGGTGTAACTATTGTTCCGGTTGAATTGGACACACCTGGCTGGATCAGATTTTTAGCCGAATTCATCTCTGCAAAATGGGATGACTTGGTGACTGGTCCGGAAAAATTAGATATATTTTCAATTGTTTGCCCCATTTTCATATAATAAACACCTGTTTGAAAAGTCAAACGCGAAGTAGCTTCATAATCGACTAATATACCGCTGGCATATGTCACCACAGCCTTTTCAATCTGATCCATGGACGATTTACTCAGATCGGGAGTATTAACTTCCGAAATATTTCTGTAAGAATATAATGGTGCCATTTGCCCGCCAATTGCCCATCGATCTTTTTTGGCAACGGGTTCTTCAATAATATTCAGAGCATAAAGGTTATCGTAAACAAGGGTAGTATCCTTCGTATTTGCAACAGAAATGGCTGTAATATTTACTTCAAAAGCCGGTACACTTAATTTTTTTAAGGTATGCGCCTGAAGTAAGGCTATTTGTTGTGTTTGTTCAGGTAACGCATTCACATATTGCTCCTCAGAGTTTTCATTATTGTTAATAATAGTAGTAGCTAAATTCAACTTATCCGAAGAATCGGCCGGAACTGAAACCTGGTTGTTAACTGATTCGGAATTTTCTGATGATGAAACTTGTGAGCCAGGTTTACTAGTATTCGCAATTATTGTTTGTTGGGGGGTATTTACTTTACCTTTAGAAGCAGATTTATTATACTGCTTTTTATTTTCGGATATTGAACCTGTGGAATTACTTTCTAATAGAGTTGGCTGTTTAATAGCCATCTGTGTTGTATTATCCGCATTGCCGACACTTTCGTAACGACTATAAAACCAGCCACTCAAAGCAGCAAATAATGCTACTGAAGCAGCTGTAGCAATCCAAACAAACATTTTCCGTTTATTATTTTTTACCGGCAGGTTTTCCGCAATGTTGTTCCATACATCGGCTGGCGGGGATAACATTAAGATTATCCAAACCATCGCGAAAGTATGCATCCATTCTATTTTCTCTTTCCTCTTTCATGTACCAAATATCCTAATCTTATCTCCGATTTTAATTTTCACTTTCTCCTGAAGGATAGCCCGCGCTCTCGATAAATTTGACTTTGAACCTCCTTCGGAAATTCCGAGCATTTCGGCAATTTCTTTATGTTGCATTTTTTCGAACACATATAGGTTAAATACCAATTTATACTGTGCCGGCAATGCTTGTATCATTTCCATCATTCGCCGGCGCTCAGGGCCGGAAGATCTTCTTCTTCCAACTCTGTAAACAAATCCGGAGCATTCTCGAGAGGAACATTGCGGCTTTGCGATCGTAATTTCTCTATCGCTGTATTCACAATAATTCTTCGTACCCATCCTTCGAAAGAACCTGCAAAACTAAACTGCCCCAATTTCGAAAAAACCTTCAGAAATCCTTCCTGAAGTATGTCTTTTGCCTCATCGTAATTTTTACAGTAGCGCAAACAAATACCAAACATCTTTGCAGAATACAAACCGTAAAGCCTTTCCTGAGCTTGACGTTTACCCGCAAGACACTCCTGCACTATATATTTAATATCGTCGGCCAATCGACTGAGATAAATGAAATTAGATCGTAAAGTTACAACTTAATCGGACCGACAAATTTATTGCCCGGTTTTTATTTATGATGAAGGTTTATGAAAATGGTTGCGTTACCTATTAAATTAAAAAAAAAGGATTCACGCAACCTTTTTTATCAACTGCATCTATTAAAAAACGACTTTTAACCATTGAGCCATGAAAATTAAAATCGTAATTCCAGTTATACTGTTTGCAATAATCATGGGTAGTTGCGAAAAACAACATCAGGAAAACCATGATTCTATCATTACATTGACCAAGGACCAAAAGCAATTAGTTTCATCATCCAATAATTTTGGTTTCAACATATTTAAGGAAGCCGCACAAAATATTGAAGCCGGAACCAACCTTTTTATTTCGCCTCTTAGCATTTCGATCGCCCTGACTATGTTATACAATGGATCGGCTAACCTCACAAAGGAGGAATTATCGAATGGTTTGGGTTATTCGGGATTATCGGACGAACAGGTAAACATTGCCAATCGCGATCTTATAAAATCACTCATAAAAGCAGATCCTAAAGTAATAATGCAGATAGCTAATTCCATCTGGTATAAAAATGGATTTAGCGTAGAACCCACCTTCCTTGCTGTAAATAAAACTATTTTGATGCAGAAGTAAATTCCGGAAAATTCGATAAAGAAACTAAAGACTCCATAAATTTTTGGGTAGGCAAAAAGACTCAGGGAAGAATTCCCGAAATTCTTGATGAGATCCCGGGCGATGTTATTATGTATCTTATAAATGCCATATATTTTAAAGGTATCTGGAGATATAAGTTTGATAGCAAGCTTACTAAAAACATGAATTTCAATTTAAACGAAGGAAGAACAATTACGACACCCTTTATGAACCAGAAAGGAACCTTTGAATATATGAAAAACGAAAATTTTTCGGCTGTAAACCTTCCTTATGGCAATTCAAATTTTAGCATGTTTATAATGTTACCAAACGATGGAAATACATGCAATGATATAATTAACTCCATGAATGATCAGAAATGGGCAAGCTGGAACCAAAGTCTTTCCAAGCAGGAAATTGAAGTGTCATTGCCCAGGTTTAAGTTTGAATTTTTTAAAGATATAAAGGAAGAACTTACCGGGTTGGGGATGGATAATATGTTTGGCTCCGCTGCCGACCTTTCAGGAATTACCAAAAGAGGAGGAATTGCCGTATCGCGCGTCCTTCATAAAACATTTGTTGAAGTTAATGAAGAAGGAACCGAGGCTGCTGCAGTCACCGCTGTGGAGATTAAGGAGACAGCATCTGCGCCGCTGGTATTTAAAGCCGACAAGCCTTTCATTTTTGTTATTCGGGAAAAGGACACGAACTGTTTGCTATTTATGGGAATAATGAATAATCCGGCATTAGAAATGCACGATTAACGCAACCATTTTTCACTAGCTACATCTTTAATTAAACTATAAATACCTAAAAGTATGAAATCAGCAATATTCGCCCTGTTTAGCCTTACTTTTTTTAGTTTCACCTCTTGTGAAAATAAAGACTCGGTTGTGAATCAGGAACCAATTAAATTAACTTCGGAACAGAAGCTAATTGTAAGCTCGTCAAACACTTTTGGCCTGAATATTTTTAAAACAATAGCTGCAAATACCCCGGAGGGAGAAAATATTTTTGTATCGCCACTGAGTATATCAATGGCTTTGAGTATGCTTTACAATGGTGCTGCAACCCAAACATTGAATGAGTTAAAAGAAGGATTGGGTTACTCAGGTTTAACAGACGACCAAATCAATACAGCCAACCGTGATTTGATAAAAGCACTGATAGCAGCAGATCCTAAGGTTGCCATGGAAATAGCCAACTCCATCTGGTATAAAAACACCTTTCAGGTTGAGCAGAATTTTCTAACCACCAATAAAGATTATCTTAATTCCGATGTACGATCGGCCAGTTTTGACGCAGCAACCAAAGACCTTATCAACTCCTGGGTAAGTGACAAAACCCACGCAAAAATCCCGACAATAGTAGATGAAATCCCTGCTGAAGCTATCATGTATCTTATCAACGCCATTTATTTCAAAGGCACCTGGAAATATAAGTTTGATCAATCCAAAACCCAGAAACAAAATTTTTATATGGGTAACGGCACAACAAAACAGGTTGATTTTATGGTTCAGGAAGGATCGTTTGAATATGCCGACAATGATTTATTTACAGCTGTTAACATGCCTTATGGTGATGGCAGATTCAGTATGATGGCACTTGTACCCAAATCAGACAAAACAATCAATGATGTCCTTGCCGCCATGAGCCAGCAGAATTGGGATAAATGGAACAACAGTCTGGTTAAAAAGCCTAAGGTGAAAATATACCTTCCAAAATTCAAACTTAGCTACAAAAAGGAATTAAACGAAGATCTGCAGGCACTGGGAATGTCAACCATGTTTACTGATATGGCCGATCTTACCCGTATCAATAAAAACGGGAATCTTCAAGTATCGAAGGTGATGCATAAAACCTTTGTGGATGTTAACGAAGAAGGAACAGAAGCTGCTGCTGTAACCTCGGTAGAAATTGTCCTTACAAGCGCCGGCCCTGATGACCTTTTGATATTTAGTGCCAACAAGCCATTTATTTATGTAATTAAGGAAAAAGACTCCAACACACTTCTTTTTATGGGTATTATGAACGAACCTGTAATTGAAAATTAAAATAAAATAGGTTTTGATTAGGGTTAATTTTGGTTTATTAAGGAAAACCACCTGCGTTATTTTAACAAAGGTGGTTTTCTGTTTAAGCGCTTTTTTTTGAAATAGAATTTTAGTGAACCTATCCTTACTCAAAGTCAGTTAAAAAACTATCGGTTATTGTGAATCAAACTTTTTTAACCGGAACATAAAAATCGTCAGCTTTTAAACCACATTTTTTAGCGATGGCCTTGCTATAATCGAGTCGACCAACATTCTGATTTCTCGAATCGGAACCGAAAGTAAATTTTAATCCGGCTTCCTTACACATAAAAATAAATTTATCATGAGGCGTATGCGACATATCATTGATTTCGATAGCGATATTCCTTGCTTTTGCTGCTGTAATAATTTGTTCCATGCGTTTATTGGTCCACAACGAATAATAATCGCGTGCTATACAAACAGGCAAAAACAAGGGCCATCCGAAAATATTAACAGGTTCATTATTGAGAATTCTCAAACTATATTCCATATATTTCTCCATAAATACCTCTGTATTTTCTACATAAGTATCAAACTGCCAGATATGAAGTGTTTCGCCATTGTCCATAGGCACGTTTTGCGGATCCATTAAGATGTAATCCACTTTGGCAAGTAATTCGGCTGAATAATTTTTATGCCAGCCAATACCTGTAGGTTGTAACCCCACATAAACAGGATATTTACGCAAGTTTTCGATGTAATTTTTCAGGTCATTATCATCTTTCAGGGCCCAGAATATTGGATGCTCTACTATGCCAAACTTAACTCCACGTTTTTCTCCAAGATCAAGAATATGCTTTATTGTAAATTCAGGGGTGGTGTGAACATGCAAATCCAGAAGTGGAAAATCGTATGTTTCATTAAAGTTCACATAACGAAACATTGGTGACGATGCAGCCATGGCTGTAGCCAGGCCTGATTGTTTAACAAAATGTCTGCGATTCATGGTTGGTGTGAATAAAGTTGAAAAATAATATGAAATTTACATATTTTAGGTTAAGTAATATTAAAAGAGGATGCATTATTTTACTTCTACCCTATTCAGTTTTTATCAATAACAACCCT
>JAAUTT010000033.1 GCA_012031335.1 Bacteroidales bacterium
AACTCTGTTAAGGAGGTCGCAAAAATATTCAAAACTCATCCCGCTACCATTTATCGATTTCTTACGAAATAGAATTTGATAAATTCACGCTAACGTACACTAACTTCCGTTTCGTGAGCCGACCCCAAAAAGTAAATTTTTAAGAAAAATTGCTGGTCAACCAGAGGAGGGAACACCTGAAACACATGAAAGTTTTATAAAACGATTTTATAAAAATGTAATTGGTAATATTAAAGTTCCTCCAAAAAGTTCTAAGCTTCTACAAAATAAATAATCTCATTAAACCCAGTTAAAATCAAATAAATGCATATGAAAAATGTGAAGAGATTTATTGCGGTTATTATTTTCAGCATTACAGCTCTTTTTTCCTATGGACAGAAATCAATCAAAATTCCAAGTTTTACCTTCATAAATGACTCCTCATTAGATTACAACATTTATATATCAGAAAAACCTGTTACGAATTTAGATTATTTAACATACTTATGTTGGCTAAATTATGTTTTTTCCGACTATCCTGGAGTTCTTGCCAATGCTTTTCCTTCGCTTGATTATAATTCTCTTTCGCCTTCAGAACTGGAGGGTTTAGATAATTTCAAAACACAATTTAAAAAATTGATGACGCTTAGTAATTTGAAAAGCCCGAATTATCTGTTTGACCACAAACACCTCAATTATCCTGTCCTCGGACTTTCATTGAAACAGATCCAAGATTTCGCCAGATGGCTAACAGATAGGTACAATGAATATAACGCCATAAAACAAGGCATTTTGGAATGGGATCCAAATCAAAAAGGCTTTGAGAACTTTTCAACTGAATCATATCTAAATGGCCAATACGAGGGTTTGGTTAGGAGAAACATAAAAGATAAAACAACCAAACAATTCCGGCTGATAATTTGGTCTGATAATTATTTTATCCCAAATTTTAGACTTCCAACAAACTACGAAGTATCAATTGTTAATTCAAGAATTGAATACAAAGAATATGAAAGTTTTGTATTTATAAAACCTTGGACTAAATTGTATATTGAGGCAAAGGAGGGTCTTACCATAAAATTTGGCGGGAGATCCGACGTTCTGTTTGAGAATTACCAACCTGAATATTCCACATTACCATCAATCCCTGATATATTAAAAGAATACTATTTTTCATGTTCTGCCACAAATAATCAAAAAAGTCTTAAAGCTATTTATCAATGTTTAGGACAGCAAATTGTAGATAAAAGTATGGTTACGAAAGCGGAGAAGGATTCATTAGGGCATTTCCCATTTTTAATAATTGGCTCACAAAATCAAACCCCGATTTATGCTACCCCACCAAAGGAAAGTGGATTCCAGCCATCAACTGGCTTTAGGCTTGTTGTAAACGTAATGAAATAAATTGGATGAAATCTCTTAAGCTTTCCCTTGTCTCACCAAACCCATTTAATACTATAAGTTATGTATTTAATAAAAGAAATATCAGAATTAGCCGATGAATTAAAGGAGAAATATCCGAAGATGACAGAGTTTGAAGCATTGCAAATAGCTTCAAAAGTGCAATATAATCGTATTCTATCTGACGCCTTATTTCCACATACTAATGCTCCCGGAACTTTTGAGGCAATCGCAATTCAGATGGGATATTCTCATAAACTTAATGCGGGTACTATACCAGATGCTTTAAATGAGATTGCTGAATCAATTAAGGGATAGACACCCTTTGATAATATAATATTATGCAATTATGAATGCTGTAAAAATCTACTGTGAAATTAATTCAATTGGGTGGATAATCCGGATCATATTGACCCCACCTTCCAATTTCAAATCCAGTAATATTTCATATTGGTTTTGGAAAAACAATCTGACATTCCGGCGGATGTTGCCCCCCCTTTTTGGAACAAAAAGCAATTTTATTCCGGAGCATGTTGACCCCACCCCGAGGTAGGATCAAATTATTCCGGAGCATATTGACCCCCTTGTTCAAGAATTAGCAATAGGTTTTGGTTCTTTGGCAGTTTTTAACAACCGCTAAAAAGATCGTGTAATGGCCGGAAAACCAAAACCAATGAGCAAAATAAAACAACTAATACAATTACACGAACAGGGCAAAGGTATCAAATTCATTGCCCGTGCACTAGGTATAAGCAAGAACACGGTAAAAGCCTACCTGGAAAAAGTTGCCACATCAAAGTTGGATGTTGAAGCTTTGATGAAGCTAGAAGACCCTATTCTGGAAGGGGAATTCCATGCAGGAAATCCGGCTTATAAAGATGAACGTTATGAACACTTCATCGGAAAACTGGATTATTTTGTAAAGGAACTTGGGCGGCGAGGTGTCACAAAATGGTTATTGTGGCAGGAATACCGCCAGGAGTACCCCAGGGGATATGGCCATTCACAGTTCTTTTTTCATTTATCGCAACAACTGTTAGCCCGGCATCCGAGCATGGTACTGGAGCATCGTGCCGGGGAAAAACTCTTCTTAGATTTTGCAGGCAAACCCTTATCTTATGTTGATAAAGACACCGGAGAAATTATCAATTGCCAGGTATTTGTGGCATGCTTGCCCTACTCTGATTATAGCTTTGCCATTGCAGTAAAAAGCCAGTGTGTGGAAGATTTTCTTTATGCCCTGAGCTGTTGTTTTGCCGATCTTGGAGGTGTCCCCAAAGTACTGGTGCCCGACAATTTAAAATCGGCCATCATCAAAGCCAGCAGATATGAACCGGATATTAATGGTGCACTCGATGACTTTGCCAATCATTACCAAACAACCGTGGTGCCGGCCAGGGTTCGTAAACCCAAAGATAAAGCACTGGTCGAAAACCAGGTAAAACTGATCTACACCAGGGTATATGCAAAAATACGTAACCAGCATTTTTTTGATCTTGCAAGCCTCAACCATGCCATCCGCGAAAAGATCAGAGATCACAATCAAACACGGATGCAACAAAAGCCTTATTGTCGCCAGGAACGTTTTTTGGCCGATGAACGGCATTTACTCTCCCCATTGCCCGAACAACCTTTTGAGCTTAAATATTACAGGGAGCTCAAGGTGGCAAAAAATAACCATATCTATTTAGCCCAGGACAAGCATTACTATAGCGTTCCCTACGCTTATACCGGGTCAATGGTAAAGGTGATTTACACCCGTTCAATGGTACACATTTATGCCAAATGTCAGCAAGTAGCTTTACATGTGAGGAACTATAAAATGGGCGGGTATACCTTCGAAAAGGAGCATTTATCATCCCATCACCAACATTACCTGGACCGCAGCCCCGGTTACTATATCGAGAAAGCCAAAGGACGGTCCGAACCACTTTATCAACTGGTACAACTCATGTTTGGGCAGAAATGCTATCCCGAGCAACTTTACCGCTCGTGCGACGGATTGCTTTCCCTTGAACGGAAAACCAACCCGGATACCTTTGCAAAAGCTTGTCAAATAGCCATTGAAAATCAAAACTACTCCTATAAGTTTTTGGAAAACATCCTTAAAAACAATATGGTTTTCGAGCAGAAAACAAAGCAGGATAAACATCTTCCAGATCATCCAAATACACGGGGGAAGGAACATTACACACAATTAATCTTAAATCTTCATACAAATGACACAAATTGAAACACAATTAAACCACCTACGCTTACATGGCATGGGGCGCAGTTGGCAAGCCCTACTGGAAACCAGAAGGCATCATGAACTCACTTTAAGTGAAGGACTGGAATTACTCCTTCAGGCAGAAGAGCAAGAGCGAAAAAACAAACGCTTCGACCGCCTCAATAAAAATGCCCGCTTCCGGTATCAAGCATCTGTGGAAGAGCTTCAATATGAATCCTCCAGGGGACTCGACAAATCCCTTATATCAACACTTGCAACGGGCGATTATCTCTCAAAGGGAGAAACAGTGCTGATCACCGGCGCTACCGGATGCGGTAAAAGCTTTTTAGCTTCGGCGCTGGGGCATCAGGCTTGTTCTCAAGGTTATAAAGTGGTGTATTATAATCTTCAAAAGCTTTTGTTAAAAGCAAAAATGTCGCGACTTGATGGAACTATAATTAGGTTTTTTGATGCCATAGCCAAATCTGATTTACTTATCCTCGACGATTTTGGATTAACACATCTGGACCAGCAGCAACAGCTGGACCTGATGGAAATAGTTGAAGACAGACATGGAAAATCGGCTACAGTTATTGCCAGTCAATTGCCTGTAACAAACTGGTACGATGTGATTGGAGAAGAAACCATTGCAGATGCAATCCTGGACCGCTTGGTACATCTTTCGTATAGAATTGAATTAAAAGGTGAAAGTTTAAGAAAAAAGAGGTAAAATTGTCAGTCATATACGTTCTTTAAATCAAAACCCCAAAGGGGTCAACATGGCCGGAATAGGGGGTCAATATCACCGGAATATCCAATTGGGAATGTAAATTTTCTTAGAAATCGGTATAGCATAGAATTTATTTATTTCCCGTATGACATTTCTACTACCAGGAAAATGAATAAGTCAATGAAACCATCTGGGATTACAGCTGATACGACAATGATAACAACCGATTCAACTGCCTTAATTTCTGATACGGAGACATCTCCAATATTTGGTGAAATACTAAAAATTATAGGTCGGGTGAATAAAGCAGATATAAAACATGTAGATAACGCATATAAAGAAAATTGTAAGATTTTTATTACTAATGACAGGAATGATATTATATCTAAAAAAGAAAAACTTCAAGAATTAACTGGAATGAAATTTTTTCATAGTGATGATTTAATTGCAATTGAACAATGCATAAAATCTATGTTTAACTGAACTCAATGCCATGGAAAATAATTACCCTACTCAAAACGAAATTAAAATTGAATGGAAAAAAATTCATTCTACAATTTTAATTTTAGTAACTGTCATTGTAATTGGATATTTAACATATGAAATAATGTATAAAACAGTCTCGCTTACAAAGTATCTGACCGTGGCAGGTCTTTACATTGATATAATTGGAGTCATAATTGCTTCATTGAAAACTCCCTATTATGGATCTTTTATGGATGGAGGAAAAATAGAAATATTGCGTCAGAAAGTTGAAAATAAAAGCTTCAAAAAAGGAATGTACTTAATTGCAATTGGGATGGTTTTCCAAATGACAGGTACTTTACTACAATGATATTTAGTCTCACCAAACCCATATTTAAAATTGTCCCTACGGTAGCGATAATCTTGTCTCACAAAACCCAAAACTTGTGGTAATGTGTTCTAAAACTAATGTCCTCAAATGAAAATTACCTCAAAATTTATAATATATTATGAAACATTAAAATGAATTAAGACTGTAAGTTCAGAATATCGATAATTATATCTTCCTTTTTAGATATTAAATCTTCAGTTGTATATGTAATGAAATAATCTAAATTTTCATTGGACTGAACTGTTGCCTTAGAAGCATCAATACTTTTACCATCTACATCGATAAAAAAGTCATTTTGATTTATTGATTTTAATTTTGGAGTGCATTTAAGACATAAAATGCTATTCTCTCCATATTTTTTGGTTAAAGCCCCTTTTTGTAATTTAGAATAAATTCCCATCCTATTTGCACTACTTATGTTATCAAAGTGCGCTTCTTTAAATTCAAAATAAGTTTTCCATATAGCTATTAATTTGTGGCTTCTTGATAGATATTCTTCAATCTTTAAATCACTTAGACTAAATTGTTTTATTGTATGAATAATATCATCATCAGTTGGCAGAAAATAAGTGGTATTATTAAAAATTTGTGGTTCAGAAAATGATTGAATAGAAAATATTTTATTGCAGAACTCGCCCTTTGAATCAGTATTTATTTTTTCAACAATTCTACTTAACAAGTACTGCTCATAATTAACCTTATGATGCGAATATACCCATTTATATAAAAAATTCCTACCTTGACTTATGTTCCCTAAAACACTCAAAACATTTTTTTTAAACATTATTTTAGGAATACCTTGTGAATCAGGTTTTATCATAATTGAAGAAAGCAGTCTCGCATAATCAATATCAACATTACTTACACCTGAAGCCCACGAATCTCTTTGAATATAATCTAAAGTATCAACATCAATCCCACTACCATTAAGTAATGAAATTAATTTATTCTCAAATTTTTTATCTAAATCAGAATCATTTTCATATTTACACCCAAGAATCATTCTAGCAGCCAGCTGGGGAGAAGCATTATTACTTTTAATTTGATTACTAAAATTAGCAAGTAAAATTATAGCTGAAATTAATTCATGCGCAGCAGGCGAAGCTGACACAAAATCATCGTGGAAAAACCTATCATCTGCAAAATACTCAGCTAATTTATCATTAATTTCTTTCTCTTTATTGTAGGTATAATAATGTTCAAAAGTATGCGAAAAAGGAGAATGACCACAATCATGCAATAAACACGCTATTTCAAAAGTATTTTTATAAAATACCCATTGATCCTCATTGAAATCAAAAAAAACTTGCGGAATTTTTTTTAAGATTTTGAAATGCTGTTTGTCCTAAATGATAGACTCCAATGGAATGAGCAAATCTATCATGATGAGCAGAAGGATATAGAACTCTCATGCTTGTTTGCTCAATCCTTCTTAGTCTTTGAAATATTTTTGTATCAATAAAATCAATACAATATTTGTCAGGAATATTTATATAACCATAAATAGGGTCTCTGAATATTTTATCCTTCTCACTCAAACTTCTAAAATTTCAGTGATTTCCATTTTTATTGCATTTTCAATATCCGAATCAAAATAACTTAATACAGGTTCTGAGAAAAATATATGGGACTCTTCTTTTTTATAAATTTTATTATCAGACCATATAAAGATCTCCGGAAAATTTGAAATAGAACTTAATATTGCATTTTTTGATACATCTATTGAAACAGATGGAATTCTATTTTCAATAAGATGTTTTTTTTCAACCAACTCATATATAGTGCAATATTCTTTATTCTTTAGTTGGTGAATCATCATAAATGAAGCATCAATTTTGTGGCACATGGTTCTGAATATTTTACGTTAGTAAGAGTTGGTGAAAATATAAGGAATTTTCTAATTCTTGCCAAAAAATAATTAGGACTTTTAAACATTTTGACAATTCACACTAAAACTTTAAAACTTACAATTGGATTTTGAAAGAGTTCACTGCCCAGAAATTGAATTTTAGCTACTGAATGGTTTGGAGATTAATGAAAAACGGTTTATTTTTAATAATATAACATGGATAAGATTATTTATAGTATAATCAAATATATTTAAGTCAACTTGAAAAATAAATGCGATGAGATTCAATTTCAAGCTAACATTTCTTATTATTCTATTTGTTAACATTTTTATTATTATAGGTACTGCACAAGATATAAATCTTTACACATTAACATTAAGTGATTCAAGCCTTAAAGATTTAACTATTGAAAAAACAACAAATATACTTGGAAGGCCAACTGCGATAAAAAGAAACGATTTATTAGCTGATATCCTAGGTCCTGAAGTATATTACCATAATATAGGAGTGAAATTTTGGTATTCTTCAAAAAATAAAGACCCACAACAAAGAATACTTAGTATTACAATATATTTGGTTAGAACCTGGGATAAAGATAACAATGAATTTTTTTACCATTCCTTATAATATAGTGCCACATCTAAATCCTAACATGAAAGTAAATGAAACACTTCCATTTTTTGAGAATTATGCATACACATACCTTTTAGCAGAAGAACGAAGGAAAGAATTTGATAAAACCATGAAAGATTTAAAACTCAAACCAAATATTAAACACGACATGGTTAAAGTTAAAAATAATCTCAGCGATATTAATTTATTTTGCGAGGAGTTTACAAAATTTCTGGAATATGTTACTATAAATTTTGAACCTAGCCCAGTCTCCGTTACACTAATGAAAAAGTAATTTTATACAAGGAAGAAAAAATCATAGAAATTATAAAAACAAAAAAACAGGGTTCCCCAGAACTACCTTTTCAAATACAATTACAATGAATTATATATCTTTTATTATTATCAGACAATATATGACCATAGTTTAGGAAGGACCCTTTTTTAGGTTTATTTTATTCTACATTTTAAATCGCTCTTAGGGATATAATTCCTGGCCAGGATGTCCGAAAAGTGGATTTTTCGATTCACTTTCTGCAATGGATAAATTAATCTTATGTAAATAAGTACCATGGCAAGATGGGTTAACTTTTTCAGGTTAAAGGCATCCGTTCTTTTCCATTAATTCCCAAAGTCTTTTTTCAGTCATGCCAATCCTTGTAAGTTCCAAAGATAATGCAATCTTTTCCCTTGCTAACTCTTCGCTTTTCATCTGCCAAAATTGACCAATCTTCGAATAATCGCAGGGCATCAGAATATTTTTCACCCAGTTTGGCAAATTCGGAATCTCCGCTAAAATCTCTTGTTTTAATTGATTCAACAATTCTTTCTTCTTCTCCTCGATATTGTTTCTCAATCTCTTCTCGAATTCCGGCAATTCTTCCCTCAATTTTTTTTCGTAACTCTCCAGTTCTTCCTTCTTCTCGCTTGATATCGTTTGTAACTTCATCGAGAGTCTTGCTATATGATTGGATAAATCCCCTACACTCTTCTTCAAGGTTTGGTAAGTTTTCGATTTGTCTTCGTAAGCTTTCAACTCCTGATTGTAAAGTATTAATTTCTCGTTCCTCAATTCTAATTTCTCCTTCAATTGAGCTTTTATTTCTTTCAGTTGTTCCAATTTGAACTCTAAGACTATTGATTTGAGAAACGAAAGCGTCTCTTTTAAGTAGAAATCTTTCCTCAGTTTTTCTTTCTTTTTCTCCCAATTCAGATTTAGCAAGCCTAATTCGTTCTTTAATTCCTGTTCTGATACTTGCATCAAATTCTCCTTCTTCCTTTTCAACTCCGTCTTCCTCTTTGATAAGCCATTCTTCCTGTCCACGAATCTCCGTTTCCTCTCGGTCAATTGTCTCTCTTCGATTTCTATATTTTCCCTGTATCTCTCTTCGAATTCCTTCTTGTAGGATTCGCCATTGCTCTTCAAGAGTTTCTGTAATTCCCTTAATTCTTGATAGTTCAGATCCAATATTCTGTTTAACTCCTCTATATTCTCCTGATTCCAAACATCCTTTAATTCGGCGTATAAGCTCTCTAATCTGGAATTCTCTGCATGAGACAGTTTCTGTGAAAACTCGTTTCGGCTCTTCATCAAAAGGTAATATTCTCTCCGAAGATGATTCGGTAATAGGTATATAAATTGTTGACTCTTGCTCATTATTGTAAATCCATTTAGTTAATGAAGAGGTTTCAAGTGATTTCTCAATTTTTTCAGGGGAATCCTTAGGTATAATAACTTGAACTGTGTCAATACCTAATCGTTTAATTTTAATATATTTATCTTGTTTTATTTTATGAGTAACAACAATTTCAATAAGAAGAATAGGATTTCCCTTACCATTAAAAAAAGCCACATCAGGCCTTATAAGGAGATTTTTCTCATCAACATCGTTCCGACCATATTGTACACGGCCATTTTCATCCTCATAGAAGCTTAACTCAATTTCAGCTGAATCTGCTTCAATAAACCTTGATTCAGATAATAAGACGGCTTTTCCTTTAATACCAGGAGGAGGAAAATTATAAACTGGAGGAACTTTGATTCTTTTATTTTTTTGGAGAAAATCTTTTGCAAGTTTATGTCTATAGGATTCATCAGAATAATAACATTTTTTCTCCCCGGTAAGGAAAAATTTTGGATCATGCCTAAAAAACTGTTTTCTTCCTTGAATATCAGATTTAACAGCCTGCATTTCCTTTCTACAACCAATACAATAATAGCCTTTTCTCCCACTTTCAGCGTCAGCAATAAAGATAACATCGTCTTTAATGTTAAAAGCATAGACATTATCGTTCTCCAGACTATCATATTTGGCATTACTCATTTTTAGGAACTTAAATTATCTTACCTTATAATATTTGATCCTTAAACTTCTTATTTACAGGGATGGAATGTAGCCTAATATCATTAAACTTTATTTTAAAGATTTTATCATGACAGGTATATTGCACAATTGCAGGTATATAAACATCATTAAAATCAATACCAAGGTGCACTTTATCTATGCAACCTTCAATTGTACAATATTCGTTTTCCTCGTTTGTTTTGCTGAAATAAATAAGCCGCTTCTCGTGTTCAGATTTCCATTCTTCATACTTTGTAAAAAATAGAGGAATTTTGTGTTTCATCCTAAACTTTTGCAGATATTTATCAGCGCCAACTTTTTCTTCTTTTGTATAATCATAATGTAAATGTTCATGATGCCTTTTCAAATTTAACTTAAAGTAATTTATGCTTCTAAATAAGTTTCCTTGGACAAAGGCGGGATTCTTCTCAATGAATTTTTGTTCATTAATCTGTATGCACACTCCTTTATGGTTATCGCCATATAAAGCCCACATTCTTGAGTATTCATAGCCAAAGAAGGGACTACTATCAGTAGAAAAGCACAAGACCTTGCATCCATATTTTATCCTATCATTAAGATCCTTTTGGCGTTTCGCAATGTTTTCTGGATTAAATGCGACTTTAGGGACCTGAATGGTTTGACTTAAATACCTTTCTTTAGCACCTTCAATTCCTTCCTTTAAGGCATCGTTTATGGAATAAGGAGAAACAAAAGGGTCAGTATCTGAAAAAGCAAAAACCATATCCCTGGCTTCTTTTGGATCATTGGTGTTTTTAAGAGGCTTAACCTTAATTGGTGATTAGGAAGAATCTTTTCAATAAAAGTAGAAAACTTACAGTAATAATAAAGACTACTCATAATCAACAAAATTCAATTTTATCAATTTCTGTCATTATCCTATCCGTTTCTGTCAATGCTACAATGATTTTCTGATAGTGTGAAATATCCTCAAATGACAATTCCCGGCCTTTACGATCTTTAAGCCACTTCTGTGCCGGTTGATAACCTCCAATATAAAAATTCCATGCGACTTCAGGAACATTGTCAAAGTACTGAACATCGTTTATAAATATCTTCCCATCCGAGTAGGAAATTTTGGTAACAACGTTATCACCATCTTCGGGGTACTGAGTAATATACTCTTCCACCGCGGGAGCCTCAAGGAGATGAATTTGTCGGAGCTCTCCACCAAGTTTTACAAGTTGCCAGAACGTGTTTACATTTGTTGGGTATGGAATTCTTGGGAAGTCTATTTTTAGGAACTCCTTATACTTCTCCCGGTATGTCGGACTGTGTAGAACAGCGTAGATGTAATCTAAGATATCAATTGGGGCGTATGAATCATGTGTTATTTCTTTTTCTGTTGTAAAAGTTAGTCCTAAACCATTAGATAATAGTTCTATAGTTTTAGGATTAAAATTATGAATCTTTGTTGAAGTCCCATCTAAAAACTTCTGTCCGTCAACAGCGCGATATATATAAAGTGGAAATACATAACCCCTTTCTTTTGTTCTGTTTGAAACTCTGGAATCATCAGGTATAAGCTTGGTTACTCCAACATGACTCCAATCATTTACTGCTATTTGTCTACAACTTAGTAGAGCTATGTTGGGGCCTTTTAAGAAGTTGTGCATTAACTTAGCCCTCGATCTTTCGATTAAATTAACATCATAATATATAAATCTGTTGTCAAAGGGTCTATAGTCAAATTTTTGAATCAAATTTTTATCTTCCTCAATCTGGTAAACTGATTTTACGTTTTGTATTAAATCATATCTATTATTATTGACTAGTACTGAATCATTTGCAGTTACTACACCTACACTACTTTGATTAAATATATCGTCAATTTTAAATCCCATATCATAAACTTTCTGTTCATCAAAGTCTTTAATAACAAAAAAATAATTAGGTTCAATATTAGGCAGTTCTTGAAAGAGAATTGAATTCAGAGAATTCTTCAGTAGAAATTCATATTTCAATTCGCGTGTCCCAAACAAGTCTGAGTGATAAACTTTAGCTAACTCTCCTTTGCTCTTTTTACCAGTTTTGATAAAGACATTAATAGAAACCCCTTGCATTATGTCGAAAACGTTTATGTCAACACCTCCATCAGGAGCTGTCTCATTTTTCTTTGCATTACCGTGTAAATCCAATGTGTATATCCTGTCATAAGTTTTCAGTAAATTCCAACGCATACCTCGAAATGTTGGGTTATCTAGGAAGCCATGAGGATTAATAAAGGCTAGAATTCCACTCCCATTCCGTTCTATGTAGTGCTGTCCATAGCGTATAAACTTTACGTAATCATCATTAATCCATTTCGGATTGCGCTCATTCAGTCTTTCTAAGCCTCCGGGTTCTTTCTTATAATCCTCCATCAGGTTCATAATCCATTCGCCTTTATTAGAGCTTTCGCCACTATAAGGGGGGTTACCTATAATGCACATCACGGGCGTATCCCTCTTTATCCGGTTAGCTTCGTTGGCCTCGGCACTTAGCCAATTTGCCCATAAGGTTCCAGTATCGGGGTGGTGTTCTTCAAGGCTATTTGTCAAATAAATCCTGAAACGTTGGTCTTTCGTGGGCTTATAGCCGCTTTCCGTTAGCAACATATCCAGCTTAAGGTGAGCCATTGCATAGCTGGCCATAAGCAATTCAAACCCGTTAAGACGGGGTAATAGGTGATTTTCCACATAATTGCTCCAAATGCCTTGCTGTCCCTTGAATTTCTTATGGATAAGCTTTACGACCTCGGCCAAAAACGTTCCTGTCCCGGTAGCAGGGTCAAGTATCTGAACCCGGTGCACTTCTTCTTCCCGCTCAATAACTTTGGTTTTGGAACGAAGGTCTGCTGTTGCCTTCGATACGTCCCTTATCTTAATCTTAGTCTTTGATGTATCGGCAAGACCTTCCTTAAGGTCGAACTCGGTTTTTAAAATATCATCCACTGCCCGGACGATAAAATTTACAACTGGTTCCGGTGTATACCATACTCCACGACTTTTCCTTAAAGCAGGATCATATTCAGAAAGGAAAGTTTCATAAAAGTGGATTATCGGGTCTTGTTGCTGGGTTGCCTTACCAAAATCTTTAAGAAGTTCTCCGACATTTGTAGCACTGAAAATCTCGGCCAAAGCATCTACAATCCAAACTATTCGTGTATCTAAATCATATCCAGCAATGTATTGAAAAAGTTTTCGTAAAAATGGATTTGATTTAGGGATAAGCTCTGCGGCTTCCTGACGAGTAAAGTTCTCAAGTGTTGTGTCGTGCAAACGGGCAGCAAACATGCCGTAGGCAATTGTTTGAGCGTAAATATCTGCAAATTCCTTGGGTTTGATGTCATGGATCAGAATTTGTTTAAAGGCATCCATTTGCTCCCTTAACGAGCTGTTTTCTTGATCCTGGTTGTCTGAGATAAGAGAGGCTTCGATGATGTTTGCCATTAACCTGGCTTTCCCGGCCATCATTTTCGCCAGTTTGCTGGAAGATTTAATGGTTTGCCCGGTATGTGTACAAAAGTCTTTAATCAAGGCTGTAAAGCCATTGTAATTCCCACTTTGGCCTATTATCTTGTTCCCTTGAATTTCACCAATTTGAATGGATGCAACTTTTTCCCCCTCCCGGAACAATTCAAAAGTAAGGTAATCGGTAATTATCAAATTGCCCAATGACTGCTTGTAACGGTCAAACTGCTCCTTGTGGGCTTTACTGTGCAAATCCGCCCCAATGTCCTTGGCTTCGATATATCCAACGGGTATATTCCTTTTTGTTATGATGTAGTCAGGTGCGCCACAAGCAACCCTAGCAGGCTCGTTGGTAACCAAAACTGTAACTAGAAAATAAAACTACAATGTTTTCGGAAAATAACAGTACAACGATTTCGGAAACAATAGTACAATGATTCGGAA